>JACQOK010000075.1 GCA_016202565.1 Betaproteobacteria bacterium
CATCGGCATCCTCATCATCGTCATGCCCGGCGCGCGCATGTTGAGGATGGTGGTGATGATGTTGATCGAGCCCATGATCGAGGAGGCGCCCATGATGTGCAGCGCGAAGATCGCGAGGTCCATGCCCGGACCCATCTGGGTCGACAACGGCGCATACAGCGTCCAGCCTGCCGCAGTCGCGCCGCCCGGCACGAAGAACGACGCCACCAGTAGGGTCGCCGCCGGCGGCAGCAGCCAGAAGCTCCAGTTGTTCATGCGCGCGAAGGCCATGTCGGGCGCGCCGATCATCAGGGGGACCTGCCAGTTGGCGAAGCCGACAAACGCGGGCATGATTGCGCCGAACACCATGATCAGGCCGTGCATGGTGGTGAGCTGGTTAAAGAATTCCGGCCGCCACAGCTGCAAGCCGGGCTCGAACAGTTCGGCGCGCAGCATCAGCGCCAGCACGCCTCCGACGAAGAACATGGTGAGGCTGAACCACAGGTAGAGCGTGCCGATGTCCTTGTGGTTAGTGGTCGTGATCCAGCGCATGATCCCTCCGGGATAGTGCGCGTGATCGCCGTGTGCGTGTGCGTGTGCTGCGTCCATCGTGGTGTTCTCCCGGATGCCTGTGCTATTTGCGTAATGCCTTGACGTCGGCCGGCATGACCGCATCGCCCGTCTTGTTGTTCCAGTTGTTGCGGGTATAGGTGATGACCGCCGCGAGTTCAACGTCGGACAAATGCTTGAACGAGAGCATCGCCGTCGGTTTGCCGTCTTTCACGACCCCGTTGAGCAATACCTTGATCTGCGTGTCTTTCGGACCGGTCACCACCTTGGAGCCCGATAGCGCCGGGAAGGCCCCCGGCACGCCCATTCCGGTCGCCTGGTGACAGGCGACGCAGTTGGCGGTGTAGGTCTTCTCGCCGCGCGCCCTCAGGTCCTCCAACGTCCACGGCTTGCCGGGCGCATCGGCGACCGCCGCCTTGGCCGTCTTCTCCTTCTGATCTTTGACCCAAGCGGCGTACTTCTGCGGCTCGACGGCTTCCACCACGATCGGCATGAAACCGTGATCCTTGCCGCACAGCTCCGCGCACTGGCCGCGGTAGATGCCCGGCTTGTCGGCCTTGAACCAGGTGTCGCGCACGAAACCGGGAATCGCGTCCTGCTTGATGCCCAGCGCCGGCACCCACCAGGCGTGGATCACGTCGTTGGCGGTAGTGATGATGCGAACCTTCTTGCCGACTGGCACGACAACGTGGTTGTCGACTTCCAGCAGGTAATTCGGGTTGTTCTTGCGGGCCTGAGCGTTACCGCCGTCGATCTGATCGCGCGGGGTGGAAAGATTGCTGTAGAAGCTGATCCCCTCCTGCAGATAGTCATAGCCCCATTTCCACTGATAGCCGGTAGCCTTGATGGTCAGATCGGGGCTGGACGTGTCTTTCATCGCGATCACGGTTTTAGTCGCCGGATACGCCATGCCGATCAGGATCAGAAAGGGGATAACGGTCCAGATGATTTCGACCGTGGTGTTCTCGTGAAACTGCTCGGCCTTGTGTCCGACCGACTTGCGGTGCCTGATGATCGAATAAGTCATGGCGCCGAAGACCACGATGAATATCCCCAGGATAATCCACATGATCAACGAATGAAGGTCGTAAATCTCGCGCGCAATGATGGTTTGCGGCGGCTGCAGGTTGTATTGAGCGCCGGCGATACCGCTTGCCAGGAGCGCCGTTGCGGCCGCAAACAATCTAGCCAACTTGCTGGTCATGCTTTCCTCACCTGTAAATCAATCCTGATGGCACCGGGCATCCGCCCGCGCGCTCCCCGGTTACCTGCTACCGCGTAATTCCCGATTTAGCTCCCGTGCCACCGCCAGACGCTGTTCTTCGTTCATGTGCCGGCCGATTTCGAGTTCGCGGCCGTGCGACCTCAGCGCCAGGCGGCTGCCGTCTCCGGCGCATACTACCTGCGCCCAGTAGCGGTTGAATTCGAAGCGGCTGACGCGTCCGCCGTCGAGAACTTCGACGTTCAGCTTGTCGCCCGCGATCGTCACGTGCTCGTAGTCGCCGGCATGCCGATCGGCATAGCGGAACGCCAGATACAAAACAAGCATTTCCGCCCCGGCGAACGGCAGGATCAGCCAGGCACCGAACACCCATGTGAATGCCAGTGCGATCCCGAGCGAGACAGCCAAAATGAAGCCGAAGGCGAAAAAGCGGCCGGCTGAAGACAGGGAGTTGTTGCGACGCGCGGTGCAGGTATATCCCGTTTCCTGCCCAAAAATGCACTCCATGCAGACTGTCCCTATGCCAGCGCTAACACCCGAAAAAACGTGCAAAATTTATCACATGGCGCCCCTCTTAAGCAACCAAAAAGCTGAATGGAATCCTCGGAATTGCACCCGCAATCCCAGTATTCATGCGCTTGAGCGGGAATTTAAGCGAGCTTCGACAAATCGAGCTGCACCGCGATCGTGTGTGGCATCAGCACCGCATTGTGCGCAACGTCGCCCAGCAGCGGCGCGCCGATGCGTGCGGCGAGCGCCTCCCTGTTTTGGTCGGCAAGCGCCATCGCCGGATCTATGCGGCTGGCGATCCAACCCGCCAATACAAGCCCGCGCGCACGGATCGCCTGCGCCGTCAGCAGAGCGTGATTGAGACACCCGAGACGCAGGCCGACCACCAGGATCACCGGCAGCGCGAGCCGCACCGCCAGGTCCGCGCTGTCCTGGTTGCGATTGAGCGGCACGCAGAAACCGCCGACACCCTCGACGATAACGATCTCGCTGTGCGCCGCGAGTTCGCCATATGCACGCGCGACGACATCGAGATCGATCTCGACGCCGGCCTGCTGCGCGGCGAGATGCGGCGCAACCGGCAGCTCGAAACAATAGGGATTAATGAGTGACAGCGGCGCCATCACATTGGCGGCAGCGCGCAGCCGCGCGACATCCTCGTTGAGCCAGCCCTCGACCGTGCGGATTGCGCCCGCCGCCACCGGCTTCATGCCGGCAACGCGCCGTCCCTGCTGCGCAAACGCATGGATCAACGCACACGCAATCAGCGTCTTGCCGACACCGGTGTCGGTTCCCGTGATGAAATACCCGGTTGCGGTCATGTGCGAGTTTCGAGTTTCGAGTTATCGCCAGCGAGGGCGATCACGCGCGCCTGATGCGCGCACCTTGATCACCATCGCGTCGATGATCAGGAACGGATAGATTCTGCCCTCCAGCCGCCGTTCATTGAACGGCCCGCACCCGTGGGACTCGAGCGCGGCGCACAGCGCGCTCACCGTCGACTTGGAAAAGCTCTCTCCGCACAACTCCTCGGTAATATGCGTCACTTTGCGCGTCGATACGCCGTTCACCACCATTTCCATCAGCTAATCTTGTACTCGACCATCGCGTTCTCCTTTCGACAAAATTGATCGACTTCGCAATCGTCAATCTATCGAAAAACCGCGGTGGCCGCCCCCCTCATGTGACCCTAGAATTTACAGCAGTTTAAGGACTCAACCCCACAGGGTCCAATAATCACTTGTTCCAGAACATTTTTCATTCAGGTCTCTTTTTGTTTTGTGTCGACTTCGTCGGCGGTGATTTATTAGCGGGGATTCCGCCCCCGCGCGGCAGGTCCATTTCTTTGCGCGCCCAAAGAAATGGATGAAAGAAACGGCGCCCGGAGCGCGCGCCGGCCTAAACACCAGGCCGATCCCTTCCGTTCGCCCCGTCAACCCCGCTATGCACTGGCCGGCGTTCCGCAGCACGTGATCCAGCGTGGCAACAACCGCCAAGCGACATTTCCTGACGCTTGGATTCGAGTGGGGCGCTTTGCGGGCACTGACCGGCGCCATATAGCCGACAGCGCGGAGATTCACGCATATCCGGCGCGCGCAGTCGAGGAAGTGATTGCCTTCTTCCATCGCGAGCAATGACGTCGCGATCGGAATGCCCTGCTGCGCGTTGTTACCGCTATGGCGGGCAGCAAACAAGACGAAGGATGTCGGGGCGGTGGCGCACCCGCGCGGGATAGCGGTAACCAAGCTGGCCGAGTCGGGTATCGCGACAGCTGCTGCGCCCCCTCTGGGCAAAAAAACCTCTGCCCCGAATGTGTGTCCAACACATGTGCATTCATAAACGCGACCTGTTGCCCCGCGCTCTCTCGCCACCGCCTGGTCGCCCAAGGGCACGGAGCCAGGCGGCTGCAGGAATTCCGCCCCCGCTGTAAGGAATCCGGTGGGCAGTATGGGTTGCGCGCGAGGCAGGCAGGCTGGCTGGACAATTGCATGCCGTTGCGCCCATCCGGCAAGCTCACGGTTTATGATGGCACTGCAGCAGTTTTATTTTTAACCGTGTGGAGACCAGTCAAATGAAGCAAAACCGTATCAATACCGGCCGCCGTTCTTTCCTCAAGGCGGGTTCGCTGGCGGTGGTGTCGGCCGCGATCGCAGGCAGCGTCGGCAATGCCGCCGCGCAGGGCGCCAAAGTGGACGAGAAGGACGCCCAAGCGCAGAGCCTCGGCTACAAGCATGATGCGACGAAGGTGGACAAGGCCAAGTTCGCGAAATACCAGGCCGGACAGACCTGCGCGAACTGCACGTTGTATCAGGGCAAACCCACCGACGCATGGGGCGGCTGTGCGATCTTCCCGGGCAAGCAGGTGGCCGGGAAGGGCTGGTGTTCCGCGTACGTGAAAAAGGTTTAACTGCCAGTTCGGTCTGCCGGTTCGAAGGCGGAAGGAAAAGACGGCCTCGGCCACCT
Organism: Betaproteobacteria bacterium; assembly: GCA_016202565.1. Classification (GTDB taxonomy): domain Bacteria; phylum Pseudomonadota; class Gammaproteobacteria; order Burkholderiales; family SG8-41; genus DSOT01. The sequence goes on from JACQOK010000075.1 coordinate 4,745, forward strand.
TTTGTTTATCAGGCGATGCCCGGCGTCGATCGGCTCGGGATCTCTTGAGGCATGCCCGACCCGCACGGGGTGGGCACGCGGCTGCTTGCCGAGACCATCAGCCAGCCAGGGTCACGGCAATGCGTTTTCCGGATACCGACTCGGGTGGGAGGGGCTCGGTTCGTTGCAGCGGCGTATCCGTGCGTGTCTGCTCGGCATTCGTGCCGAAATGCCGCCCGCATGTGCGGCCGAGTTCACCGAACACGAGTTGTTTCTCGCCTGGCGCCCGCAGGCCTGACCGGTCGAGGCGCCCGGCGTGCGCCGATAGGTCGTTGTGTCCCCGCGGATTGAAATGAAGCGACTGCTGTCGAGGTTTTTGATAGCCGCCTTGACGGCGATGTCGGTCTCGCCTGCCGGCGCGCATGCTCGCCTCGACCGGGCGGCACCTGCTGCCGGCAGCGTGGTTCACGGATCGCCGCCGCAACTCAAGCTGTGGTTCACGGAGCGACTCGAACCGGCATTCAGCAAGGTCCGAGTGCTCGACCGCAACGGCAAACAGGTCGACAAGGGTAATCCGGAGGTCGACCGCGCCGATGCCAAGCTGCTCCGGGTGTCGCTGCCGAAGCTTGCGCCTGGCACGTATCGCGTGACGTGGCGCGTGCTTTCCGTCGACACCCATGTCAGCGAGGGTATCTTTACGTTCGATGTCGCACCGTAAGCGCACGCGACTACCGACCGCCCGCGAGCGGCAATGAACACGCTGTTGGTCGCCGCGCGGGCCGCCCACTACGCCTCGGCCATGCTGCTGTTTGGCGAGCTCGTGTTCGTGGTTGCCGTGGCGAGGCCCGCTTGGCGCCGCGCGCAGCGCGCGGGGA
>JACQOK010000069.1 GCA_016202565.1 Betaproteobacteria bacterium
GAAGCCGAGCCAGGCCACGGTCAGGCCGGCCACGCCGGGAAGACCCATGCCGGCTACCCACGCGGCGAATGCCCGGGCCGACACCGTGCGCCACACGATCAGCTCCATGGCGAAGGCCAGCAGGAACGCGAGCAGCACGTACACGCCGGTGGCCTTGGTGAGCACGGCGAATCCGAAGCAGGCTCCGCTGGCGGCAAACCACCAGAGCCGTGAGCTGCCCAGCCCCTGGTAGAACGCCAGGAACGCCATGAACACGAACAAGTTCAGCGTAGGTTCCACCAATCCGATGCGGTTGTAGGCGAAGAAGAGGTCGTTCACCCCGAGGACGGCGACGAACGCGGCAGCCCACCGCCGGTTGCCGGTCGTGCGGGCGATGACGCCGGCACCGGCGAGCAGCGTGAAGACGCCGGCCACCGCCGAAACCAGCCGGGCGGTGCCGAGGCTCACGCCGAGGAGACTGAACACCAGGGCGTTGATCGCGGTATAGAGTGGCGCGGTCGTCAGCGCCTGGTTGAACGGATCCTGCACGAAGGCGCCGGTCAGGGCCTTCAGCCTCGCGTTATGGGCCCAGTAGCCCTCGTCGGAGACGTCACCGATGCGCTTCGTGAACGGCGGGTCGAGCTCGAGGTCGACGAGACGGACGCCGGTGATGCCGATCAACAGCACAGCCACCACGATCGGCCAGGCGAGCGACAGCCACCTGGTCGTGCCTTCGGTTCGCACCGCGCGCGAGGCGGGAACGGCCATTCGGTCAGCGCTCGGCCGCAACCGCACCCACCAGCCCGGTCGTCGCCCTCAACGCGCGCGTCACCCGCTCGATCTGGGGCGGCGTCAGTCCGACCGACGACGGCAGGCAGCAGACGGTCCGGTAGAGCTCGTCGGCGACCTCGCTTCCCCAGCAGGGACAGCCGGAGAAGATCGGCAGTCGATGAAGCGGCCGCCACACCGGCCGAACTCCGATTCCGCTGGCGGCCAGCTCTTTGAGCACGGGCACCAGCGGGCCGTTAGCCGTGCGCCGCCGCGCCAGGATCATCCAGTAGGTCCCGCGTGTGCCGGACGGCTCGCGAACGATCTGCCATCCGGCGTCCACCCCGAGCGCGCTCTGATACGCTTCAGCGTGGGCACGTTTTCGCTCGATGAACTCCTCGAGATGCTGGAATTGCGCCACTCCGAGGGCGGCGGCGAGGTTGGTCATCCGATAGTTGTACCCGACGTCGTCGTGGACGAATTCGAACGCATCACTCCGGGCCTGCGTGGAGAGATGCTTGCATCGGCGTAGGCGGGCGGCATCGTTGGAGATGACCATGCCGCCGCCGCCGGTGGTAATGACCTTGTTGCCATTGAAGCTGAAGCAGCCGACATCGCCGATGGTGCCCACCAGGCGGTCGCCGATGCGCGCGCCCAGGCTTTCCGCAGCGTCCTCCACTACCGGCAGGCCGTGGCGACCGGCGATGGCCATGGCCGCATCCATGTCGACCGGATTGCCGAACAGGTGGACGACGACCATGGCGGCGATGCGCCGCCCCGTCGGCTTATGGACGAGGCCAGCCGTTGTCCGCTCGGTCTCGTGTTCAAGCCGATCCCGCAGCGTGGCCAGGTCGAGGTTCAACGTATTCGACTCAGCATCGATGAAGAGCGGATCGGCACCGCAATAACGGATAGGGTTCACCGTTCCGATGAACGTCATGGTCGGACAGATGACCAGGTCTCCCGGCTTCACGCCGACCGCCAGCAGACCGAGATGGATGGCCGCCGTCCCGCTGGCCGCGGCCACCGCGCCGGGAACGCGATGATAGTCGGCGAACATCCGCTCGAACCGGTCGACGAACGGTCCGACCGACGACACCCATCCCGACTGGATGCACTCGACGAGATAGTCGCGCTCGTCGCCAGGCAGGCACGGCACGCAATTGGGAATCGCGTCGTCGGTCATTCCGGGTGTTCCAGGTACCAACGCGTCGTCGGAACGAGCCCCTCGTCCAGCGGCGTCGAGGGCGTGTAACCGGTCAGCTGGCGAAGCCGGGTGACGTCCGGACAGCGTCGGGGAACCGAGCCGGGGGCGGAGTCACCTCGCACGAGGTGTCGGGGCCTCCAGGCGCACAGGCGAAAGAGCTTCTCGTAGACTTCGCCGACGGTGACCTCCTCGAGACCGCCGATATGGACTACGGAGGACGCCGATGGGTCGGCGGCCTCCATGACGCGGATGGTCGCTTCCACGGCATCGCCGATCCAGCAGAACGCGCGGGTCTCGTTCTCACCGTGGATGCGAAACGGCTCGGCCCGGCTGACGATTCGACGAATGACCTGGGGGATGACGTGCTCATAGCCCATCCCCGGGCCGTAGACGTTGTGATACCGCACGGATCGAGCGGCCCGGCCGTTCGCCTCCCCGATGAAGCGACAGTACATCTCTCCCCACATCTTCGACATGGCGTAACTGGCTCGCGGCAAGCCCGAATCGGCGATCACGAACGGCACGCCTTCCGGCGTCGGTACCGGCAGCCCGAAGCCGGCCAGCAGGGCGCCGCCGTACACCTCGCTGGTCGACGCGAAGAGCAATCGAGCGCCCGGCGGGCAATGGCTGACGAACCAGTCGCAGACGTTCATAGTGACCAGCGTATTGATCCGCAGGACATGGGCCGGTCGCGACGAGACCGGGCCCACACCCACGATCCCGGCCAGGTGATACACGCGATCGACCGGGCTCGGCAGCGACTCCAATGCATATTGGTCGGTCAGGTCCAGCTCGACCAACGTGACATTCGGATGGGTGCGCGACTCCGGATTCGATGCGAGCCCGTGCCGGCTCAGGTTGTCGACCACGAACACCTCGTCGCCGCGCCCGGCCAGCTGGTCGACGATGTTTCGGCCGATGAAGCCGGCCCCCCCGGTCACCAGGACCCGCACGATCAGCCCCGCCGGCCTCGCCTCAGGACGAGGCTCCGGCGCTGCCGAGGTCCACGGCGAAATGCTCCTTGTAGAACTTCTCGGCCGCGTTGTACGAATCAATGCGCCCGATTTCGTGGAATGGCTCGCGCAGCGGAAAGACCCCGACCCGCAGCCCGTCCTTGCCCGCCTGCGCGACGAGGTCCGGCATGTTGTACGACTCGTCCTTGGGAATCTTCTCGACCAGCTCGGGATCGAGGCAGTAGATGCCCGAGTTCACGAGGTACGTGAAGGACGGCTTCTCCCGCCACTCGGTGACGATGTCCCCGTTCACGACGGGATAGCCGAACGGCACCTTCACCTCGTACGGCCGCCCGCAGATCGTCATGGCGTAGCCTTCGGCGATGTGGAAGTCGCGGAAGACCCCGAAATTGAGCTTTGTCAGCAGATCGCCGTTCACCACGAGAAACGGGCTCTCCGGCCACAGCGAAGTCGGGATGAGAGAGAGTCCACCCGCGGTCCCCAGCGGCTTCGGCTCGCGCAGGTAGTGGATCTCGACGCCGAGGCGGCCGCCATCCCCGAAGTGGGACTCGATGACCTCGGCAAGGTATCGAACATTGATAAAAATCCGCTCGTAGCCGGCTGCCTTGAGGGACATCACGATAGTCTCCAGCAGCGGACGGCCACCCACCCGGAGCATGGGCTTGGGCATGGCCTCCGTGAGCGGGCGCAGCCGCAGCCCTTCGCCACCAGCCATGATCACGGCCACCATGGTCTGCGACATGTGACCCGTCTCCGCGAAGAACACATCGACGAGACGTCCTTCGTCGTCCACGACGGGGATTTGCCGAACCTGGTTCGCCGTCATGAGGGCCGTGATGGTCCGGGCCGGCGTGCCCAGCGGCGCCACCAGCGGCCGTCCCTTCATGGCGGCCTCTACTGCGTCGTCGAGGCCGCCTCCCCGAAGCAGGAAGCGGCGGATGTCGCCGTCCGTCATTGCGCCGCGCAGCTTGCGCCGGTCATCGACCATGAACACGATGCCCTTGGCGCTCCGGTTCAGCAGAGTCATGGCCTCATGCACTGTCGCGGTCGGGCTCAGGCACAGATCGCCGACGTTCATCGTCACACTCCGTGGGGCCGGCTAGGCCTTGCGATACATGATGCGGGCATAGTCGCCACACTCCGCCGCATTGATCATCGCCTGCAGCGCGTCTCGCCACTCCAGGAGGAAGGCGTCGCGAGGCTGACCGAGATACTGTTGCTTGGCCAGGATGTTGTCTACGTCGAGCCCCTGTGTCTCGTAATACACGACCTTGAACCCGACCCGGGCGCCCAGAGCGCGGAGGCTCTGCTCGGTGAAGAGAATCACGTGCTCGGTAGGGTCGACGATCGAGGAGTACTCGCGCATGACCCTCAGCCCGAAGCTATCGAAATTCGGCGTGAACACCAGCACGTGGCCGCCGGGATTCAGCAGACGGTCGACGGACGCCAGGAACGGGAGCGGTTCCGGAACGTGCTCGATCACGTCGAACAACGTGATGATGTCGAACCCACGCTCGGGTAGATCATCTAGACGCTCGCGGAAAATGGGGAGCCCGGTCCTGGCCTGCGCGTATGCACGCAACTTTTCGGAAAACTCGGCACCGTAGCAGTGCCGGCACTTGCGCATCGCTTCGGCCAGGAAGTAGCCGTTGCCGCATCCGACGTCGAGGAGCCGCTTGTCCGTAAGGTCACCGCAATACTTCTCCAGGATGCCCACCCGCTCGCGGCCGAAGCGCTCACGGCGGTAGGCGTAATGCTCGTCGGTGTCTTCCTTGGTGAAGACGGTGTAGGCAGGGTTCTGGTACACGTCGTCCAGATTGGCGGCCACCTGGGCTCCGTAGCGAGCCGTGCAGTCGATGCACGGCATGAGCTCCACACCGTGTTTGCTGAACTCGCCTTGCCGCCGCGCAGATCCACACACGGGGCAGGCCGGCACGTCCTTCCACCCGCTCTTCTCCTGGATACCCTTGAGCTTGACGAGTTCGATCTCGTTCTGGCTCTGCAGGGAGTTCGCCGTGCGCATTTTGGAGACGTCGACGGGCTGGGCGGCGCCCAGGAGCCGGGAAAGCATCAGGACACCTGATGGCGGAGGCGCCAGGCGCCGTCGATGCGCTCCCAGATGTGGGGAGCACGGTAGGCGTCCACGACCTCGTGGAAGTGCGCTTCGTCAATGTCGAGGTACGCGAGGAAGTCCTTGAAGTACTTCTGCGGGAACTCGCCATCGTAGCGGCGAACGAGCGCCACGCCTTCCTCGCGGGTGATGTGGCCGTCACGGATCTCGTGCCCGGCATCGGACGTCGCGCGACCGATCCCGAACTTGATGAACGCCATGTAGTAGTGGAAGCCGTCGAGCCGGTCGTCGAGGCTGGCGTACTTCGAATAGGTCCCCTCCGACCGCTCCGGGTTAGCGCAGAACCCCGTGTTATCGGCGCTGTAGTAGTAATTCTCCTGGGGCACCCACTTGTGGTAGTAGGAGTACCAGTGCATCGCGATCCCCGACCCTCGCAGCAGATCGAGGGACGGCGGCCGGTAGAAGGTCAGATCGTTTTCGTCGAAGTCTTCCGTGCTCAGGTAGTCCTTGTGCTTCAGACCGAACTCGATGAGCTGATCGACCCCCGACCCCTTGAAGTAGGCGTCCGCCCAGTCGTCCACGGGCATGTGCGAGCGGTAGTTGTTCTTGGGATCTCCGCCGTACTC
>JACQOK010000070.1 GCA_016202565.1 Betaproteobacteria bacterium
GATCCGGTACCGCGCTTCTTTGTCACCAGCCCGCAGTAGATGCGCTCGCCGGTGAAAGACGCACCCTCCGACGTTGAAGTCTTCCCGAGCAAGGCTTCTTTTTTCATGTTATGGAAGTCGTGGACGTAGCGGCGTTTCTCCTGCGTTTCGGAATTGGACATGGCGCGTTTCCTTCCGTGACTTCCGTTTATTTTAGCAGTCCGAGTTCGCCGAAGATCGTCCGCAGCTTGCCGTCGAGTTGATCCTGGTACTGGATGGTTTCGCGCCCGGTCATGAGTTGCCGGTCGAGCTGGGTCTTTTCCAGGTGCGCGCGCCAGCTCTCGTCCCGGTCCAGCGCGGCGAGCACCCCTTCCCAGTAGGCGACCTGGGCGATGCTCAAACCCTTGGGACCGATCATGCCGCGGTAATTCGAGAAGTCGACCTCCGCGCCCTGTTCGCGCCACGTCGGAAATTGCGCCATCTCTCCGCCGAGACGGCGTGGCGCGCTGACGCCGAGCACCCGTACCTTGCCGGCGCGGACTTGCCGCAACGCCGCCGTGATACTGGTGGATGCAAGGTCCACATGGCCGCCGAGCGTGGCGGTCATGACCTTCCCCGCGGAGTCGAACACCACCGTGCGGATTTTTTTCACGTCGATGCCCGCTGTCTTGAACGCGAGGCCGGCTGCGAGGTGGTTCGCGCCGCCCGCAACCGAGGAGACCCCGAGGCTTGCCGAGCCCGGGTCCTGCTTGAGCCGCGCGAGGAGGTCTTTGCCATCCTTGATCGGGGAATCCACGTTTACCGAAAGCGCGATGTATTCGTGAAACAGGATTCCAAGCGCGGTGAAATCGCGGTAGCTGAAGGTGCTGGTGCCGGTGAGATGGCCGGCGGAGAGGTTGATGTTGGAGATCATCAGGTAATGACCGTCGCCAGGACGCTGGTTCAGGAACGTCCACGCGATCGTGTTGCCGCCGCCGACCCGGTTCATGACCGTGGCCGGGACCTCCAGCAGGCGCTTTTCCTGCCAGATGCGCTGGATCATGCGCGCCATCGTGTCGGGGCTGCTGCCCGCCGCCGAGCCGACGATGATTTCCACCTGCTGCTGCGGCTTCCATGCCTGGGCCATTGCGACGCCCGGCGCGACGAGCAACGCTGCGGCGGCACATGCCCCGGCTGCGAAGGAACGGGTTCGATTGAATTGCAACGGACTGGCTGCCATGTTTTCCTCCTCCCTTGTTGTGTTCGAGGCTCTCGTCGAGGCGCTGCCCTACGTTTTCCAGTTTACCCTTCCGACCGCGCGAAATGGAGATCGCAGTCTGCCGGCGGCGGCGTAGAATGCTGCTTCCTGCCCTATCGCAGAAGAATACTCGGCGGCGGGTCCGCAGCGGAGGAGAGCAGTCATGGGCGAGATCCTGGGTCTCGGCATCACGCACTATCCCAACCTTTCGGCCAAGCGCAACATGAGCTGGCGCATGCAGCAATGCCTCGCCGATCCTGCGCTCGCCGAGAGGTTCCGTTCGCCGGACAACTGGCACCCCGCCATGCGCGAGCAGTGGGGGAGCGACCAGGGGCAGGCGCACTCGGACAAGCATCGCCGGGACCTGATCGAGCAGTTTCGCCGAATCCGGGCCGAGCTCGATGCGTTCAATCCCGACTTCGTGCTCATCTGGGGCGACGACCAGTACGAGAACTTCCGTGAGGACTGCGTGCCGGCGTTCTCCATCCTCGCCTACGACTCCGTGGACTTCCAGCCGTGGCAGGGCTATCGCCGCGGACCGAATGCATGGGACGAGCCCGAAGACAAGACCTTCACGATAAAGGGCCACCGCGCCGGCGGCAAGTACCTCGCCACCGCGCTGCTGGAAGAAGGCATCGATGTCGCCTACGCCTACAAGCCCCTGCACCGGGCGCTCGGCCACGCCTTCTCGAACTCGGTGCTCTACCTCGACTACGACCGCAAGGGTTTTCCCTACCCGGTGGTGCCGTTCGCGATCAACGCCTATGGGCGCTGGCTGATTGCCGCCCGCGGCGCGCCCCTGCGCCCGTCCGAAGCCGCCGAACAGCTTGCGGACGGCGAGAGCGCGCTCGACCCGCCGGCACCGCAGCCCTGGCGCTGTTTCCAGGTCGGTGGCGCCGTCGCCCGCGCGCTGCAGCGCAGCCCGTGGCGGGTGGCGGTCATCGCCTCCTCCAGCTGGAGCCATTCGTTCCTGGTGCAGAAACACTCGCTCATGTTCCCCGACGTCGAAGCGGACAAGCGCTACTACGAGGCGCTGAAGCGTGGCGACTGGGAGCTGTGGCGCAACACCACGCTCGAAGAAGTCGAGGACCGCGGCCACCACGAGTTGCTCAACTGGTTCTGCCTCGCCGGGGCGATGCACGAACTGGGGCGCCGGGAACCGGACGAAGCCGTATTCCTCGAATCGTGGATCACCAACTCGGACAAGGTGTTCGCCGTCTACCGGCCGAACCATGAAAAAAGGCTTTGATCCCTACGCCGTCACGCAGGGAGGAAACATGAAGCGAATTTTTCGTCACGCAGCAGGCGCGATGCTCGGAGCGAGCCTCGGCTGCGGCGCTGCGCTTGCGGCGGCACAGGTCGAGTACCCGAGCAAGCCGATCCGGTTTCTCGTCGGCGTGGTGCCGGGCGGGGCCGCGGACATGCTGGCGCGCGCAGTGGGCCAAAGGTTGGCCGAGCGCCTGAACACGCAGGTCGTCGTCGACAACCGTCCCGGCGCCAACCAGACGATCGCGGCGCAACTGACGGCGCAGGCGACCCCCGACGGACATACCATCCTTATCGTGCCCTCGGCACATGCGATCAGCCCGTCGATTTACCGGCTTAATTACGACTCGGTCCGGGATTTCTCCGCGATCGGCATGGTCGCGATGGTGCCCAATGTGCTGGTGGTCCATCCGTCGATACCCGCGCGCTCGGTCAAGGATTTCATCACCTTCGCACGCACCAAACCGGGCGAACTCAATATGGGATCCTCCGGCACCGGGTCTCCGAGTCACCTCGCGGGCGAACTGTTCCAGATGTTCACCCAGACGCGCCTCACACATGTTCCGTTCAAGGGACAGGGCGCGGCAATGGTCGATCTCGTCGCGGGGCGCCTGCAAGCGGGCTTTCCCTCCATTCCAGCGTCGCTCCCGCACGTGAAGGCGGGCAGGATGTTCGCGCTCGGTGTCACACCGCGGCACCGTTCCTCAGCGATGCCCGATGTGCCCACGCTGGAAGAAGCCGGTGTCGCGGGTTACGAAGTCAACGGCTGGTACGGCGTGCTGGGCCCGGCGCGCATTCCGAAGAAAATCGTCGCCCGGCTCAATGGCGAAATCGTTCGCATGCTCGAGGACCCGGCGATGCGCGAGATGCTGACGCGTGCCGGCGCGGATCCGCTATCCAGCTCACCGGAAGATTTCAGCAGGATCATCGCCGCCGACATCGGCAAGTGGGCCAAAGTGGTGAAGGCGGCCGGGGTGAAAGTTCAATGATGCGTTTCACGGAGAATTGAATCGTGGGCAGGCTCGAGGGCAAGGTCGCTTTCATCACCGGTGCGGGGGCGGGGATCGCGAAGGCAAGCGCGCTCGCGTTTGCGCGGGAAGGCGCAAAAGTCGCAATCGCCGAGATCAACGCCAAGACCGGGCAGGCGGCGGAGCGGCAGGTGCGGGAGGCGGGCGGCGAGGCACTCTTCATCGAGACCGACGTGACGCAGGATGAGAGCGTCAAACGCGCGATCGACGCGACCGTCGCCAAATTCGGCCGGCTCACCGTGCTCATGAACTGCGCCGGCGGTTCGTTGCAGGAAGACGTGCCCGTTCATGAAATGGATCTCGACGTTTGGCAGCGCACGATCGCGGTCAACCTGCTCCATCCGTTTCTCGTCTGCCGCCACGGAATTCCGCACCTGATGAAGGCGGGCGGCGGCTCGATCATCAATGTCACCTCGCACCTTGGGCTGATGGGCTCGATCAAGCCCGCGTACTCCGCGACGAAAGGCGGCATCATCTCGTTCACGAGGACGCTCGCGGCGCAATACGTGCAGTACGGCATTCGGGCGAACGCCATTGCGCCCGGTTCCGTGCGCACCGAGCGCCAGATCAAGCGTTACGAAAACAAGGAGTGGATGCAGGCGGAGAAACCGGGCCCGGCGGCGCAGGAACGCATGATCGCGCACAAACTCTATCCGTTCTCGGTGAGCGAGCCCGCCGATGTCGCCGCGATTGCGCTCTTTCTCGCGTCCGATGAATCGCGCATGCTCACCGGGACGACGATCGCCGCCGATGGCGGTCGTTCCTCTTACCTCAAATTCCACGTCGAGGAAAATTGACGATGGGATTATTCGATTCTGATTCGGCCAATATAATGCTGCAACCGGTCGAACGCTTCGCCACCGTCAACGGCCTGTGCATCCATTATATCGAGTGGGGAGCCCGCGGCCGGGGGAGGGCCAGAGGGGGCCTAGCGCTCTGCAGGCGCCCGCTCCTGCCCGCATTCGAGCAGGCGCGCGACGCCTTTACGTATCAGCAAAGGAAGCATGTCACCGGCACGGCGCGACTTCGACGTAGCGGTCATCGGCGGCGGTCTCATGGGCTCGGCGATCGCGTGGGGTCTCGCGAACGCCGGACAGCGCGTCGCCGTGCTCGACGAGGGGGACGTCGCGTATCGCGCCTCGCGCGGCAACTTCGCGTTGATCTGGGTGCACAGCAAGGGCCTCGGCATGCCGCGCTATTCGGCGTGGACGATGCGCTCTGCGAATGCCTGGGCGACTTTCGCGGATATGCTCAGGCAGCAGACGGGGATAGACGTCTGCTTTCAGCGCCCCGGCGGATTCAACCTGGCCCTGACGCAGCGCGAATGGGAGGCCCGCGAAATCCTCCTGCAGCGCATTCAATCCCAGCCGGGAATGCAGCGCTTCGATTTCGAGATGCCCGATCGCGGGCGGGTGAAGCAGGCGATACCGCAAATCGGTCCCGAAGTCGTCGGTGCGAGCTACAGCCGCTACGACGGGCACTGCAATTCGCTCAAGCTGCTGCGCGCGCTCCACGCCGGGATGCAGCAACTCGGGGCGATGTACCTCTCCGAGCATCGCGTAAACCGCATCGAGTACGCCGCACGGGAATTTCGATTGATGACGGCACAGGATGAAGTGCGGGCGGCGAGGATCGTGCTCGCGGCCGGCATCGACTGTGCCCGTCTCGGTCCGATGGTCGGACTCGTCATGCCGGTGCGCCCGCAACGCGGGCAGCTCATCGTGACCGAGAGGACCGCGCCCTTTCTTCATCACCCGGTGCAATGCGTGCGCCAGACCGATGAAGGCAGCGTCATGATAGGGGACTCGCAGGAAGAGGCCGGCGCCGATCCGGCGGTCACCTCGCCCGTGATCTCGGTGATGGCGGACCGGGCCGTGCGGATGTTCCCGCAGCTTGGCACGCTCAACGTCGTGCGCACCTGGGCCGCGCTGCGCGTGATGACCCAGGACGGCTTTCCGATCTACGACGAGTCCGAGACCTGTCCGGGCGCCTTCTCCGCTGCATGCCACAGCGGGGTGACGCTCGCGGCGGCGCACGCGCTCATCCTCGCCCCGCACATTGCGGCAGGGTGCCTGCCGGCCGAGGAATTCCAGGCCTTCAGCATAAAGAGGTTCGATGTTCCAGCGCTTGCCGCTTGAGCCGTCCGGTTCGACGGTCGGCATCTCGATCGACGGCAGGCGCGTCGAAGCGCGCGCGGGCGACACGGTCGCAGCGGCGATGCTCGCGGCAGGCGTCGTGCGCTGCCGCACGACGCCCGTTTCCGGCGCGCCGCGCGCCCCCTACTGCATGATGGGCGTGTGCTTCGACTGTCTCGTCACCATCGACGGCGTGGGCAGCCGGCAGGGCTGCCTCGTGCGGGTGCGCGAGGGCATGCGGATCGAAATGCAGCAGGGCGCGCGCGAGCTCGGAAAATGAGCGCCGTGGCCATTCGCGATGCATACGACGTCGCGGTCGTGGGCGCGGGTCCGGCCGGACTGGCCGCGGCCACCGTGTGCGCGAAGGCGGGCCTCTCGACGGTGCTGCTCGACGAGCAGGCGTCTGCCGGCGGGCAGATCTACCGCGCGATCACGGAGACGCCCGTTCGGGAGAAACCGGTTCTGGGCGAAAGCTACTGGCGCGGCGCCGCGCTCGTCGAAGCATTCCGCTCGAGCGGCGCCGAGCACGTGGCGGGCGCGACCGTGTGGAGTCTCACCCGCGAGCGCGAAATCGGTGTGTCCGTCGGCGGCGGCGCGCAGCTCACGGGCGCACGGCGCGTCATTCTTTGCACCGGCGCGCTCGAGCGGCCGTTCCCGATCCCCGGATGGACGCTTCCCGGCGTCATGACCGCCGGTGCGGCGCAGATTCTTCTCAAGTCCGCAGGACTCGTGGCCTCGGGGCGCACGGTGCTGGCCGGCTGCGGGCCGCTGCTGTGGCTTCTCGCGTGGCAGTATCTCAACGCCGGGGCGAACATCGATGCGATTCTCGACACCACCGCCGAGGAGAACCGCACGCGGGCGCTGCCGCATGTCCCGCGTTTTCTCTTGTCGGGCTATTTTCTCGAGGGGCTGAAACTGGTGCGCGCGGTGAAGCGCGAAGTCCGCGTGATTTCCGGCGTGACGGCGCTGCGCGCAATCGGCGATACCGGGGTGCGGTCGGTCGCCTTTCGCCGCCATGGCGACGTCGAAGAAACCCGCCTGGCCGACACGCTGTTGCTGCACCAGGGCGTGGCGCCGAACGTAAACCTTGCTTTATCCGCCGGTGTCGAGCATCGCTGGGACGAATCGCAACTGTGCTGGGCGCCCGTGCTCGATGACGAGGGCAATTCTTCGGTCGAGGGCATTGCGGTCGCCGGTGACGGTGCCGGCATCGCGGGCGCGCAGGCGGCGGAATGGCGCGGCCGGCTCGCGGCGATCGCCGCCGCACGGGCGCTCGGTTTCAGCGTGCCGGCCGTCGAGGAAGCGCGCGCGCGCCGCGAGCTCAAGCGCTGCCTGCGCGGGCGCGCCTTTCTCGACACGCTTTATCGGCCGGCGAAATCGTTCCGCCAGCCTTCCGGCGATACGATCGTTTGCCGCTGCGAGGAGGTCACCGCCCGCCAGATCACCGACACGGTCGCGCTCGGCTGCCCGGGGCCCAACCAGATGAAAGCGTTCCTGCGCTGCGGCATGGGGCTGTGCCAGGGGCGGCTGTGCGGGCTCACTGTCACCGAGCTGATTGCAGAAGGGCGGGGCGTCCCGCCGCAGCAGGTCGGCTATTACCGGCTGCGGCCCCCCGTGAAGCCCATCACCGTGGCCGAACTGGCCGCTCTTCCGAAAACCGAAGCGGCGGTGAAAGCTGTCGTTCGCATTTGAATCGCCATGTTCACGCTATCGATCCTTGCATAACGGACTGATTGTCGTCCTCGCGAATGCGGGGACCCATACTGAGCTGCCACGGAGACTGACGCGTCCTATAGATTCCCGCCGGCGCGGGAATGACATCCTCTCATTAACGTAGTCAATCAGTTTGCAAATCGTCAATAATATCCGCGTGATCGCGGTTTTCGACTGAGGAGCACCACATGCCGACCTATCGTCCCAGCGTCACCGGTTATCGCCACATGATCTCCGCGGGTCATTACTCCGCTGCCCACGCCGGCTTTCAGATCCTGGAAGCGGGCGGCAACGCCGTCGATGCGGGGGTTGCCGCCGGCATCGCGGTCGGCGTGCTGCAGACCGACCGCGTCAACTTCGCGGGTGTCGCGCCGATCATGATCTACCTCGCGGAGCAGCGGAAAGTGATCAACATCGACGGGCTCGGCACCTGGCCGCGGGCGGCCTCCATCGAGTACTTTCGCCGCGAACACGGCGGCGCCATGCCGCCGGGCATACTCCGAACCGTGATGCCGGCCGCCCCGGCGGCATGGATCAAGGCGCTCGAACAGTACGGCACGATGTCCTTCGGAGAAGTGGCCCAGGCGGCCATTCGCCTGACCCGCGACGGGTTCGCGATGCACGGATTCATGGCCGATTACATCCGCGATCACGAAAACGATTACCGGCGCTGGCCGGCGAGCGCTGCAGTGTTCCTGCCGCAGGGCAGACCGCCGCAGGTTGGCGAACGCTTCGTGCAGCGGGACCTCGCCGCGACGCTGCAATACATGGTGGACGAGGAAGCCGCGCATCGCGGCAAAGGCCGCGCGGCCGGGCTCAAGGCGGCGCGCGATGCGTTCTATCGCGGCGACATCGCGCAAAAGATCGCCCGCTATCATCGCGAAAACGGCGGCTGGGTGACGCTGGAAGACCTGGCGGCATACGAAGTGCGCTTCGAGCCCACGCTGAAAACAGAATTCCACGGCATCGAGCTTCATGCGTGCGGCCCGTGGTCCCAGGGCCCGGTATTGCCCCAAACACTCAACGTGCTCGCCGGGTTCGATCTGAAAGCGATGGGCCACAACTCCGCCACCTATATCCATCACGTCACGGAAGCGCTGAAGCTCGCGTTTGCCGACCGGCACCGCTACTACGGCGACCCGCAATTCGTCGACGTGCCGATCGATGTGCTCCTCTCGCGCAAATACGCTGCGGCACGCCGCCGCTTGATCCGGAACGGGGAAACTTGGAAAGAGATGCCGCCGGCGGGCGACGTGAAGGAATTCCCGCGCGCCACCGCGTTGCCCGAGGCGACGCGCGGGGAGCCGGCGCCGCTCGCCGACACTTCGTATGCCTGCGTCGTCGATCGCGCCGGCAACGCGTTTTCCACGACGCCAAGCGATGGATCGAGCGCCACACCGGTCATCCCGGGCACCGGTTTGTGTCCTTCTTCCCGCGGCTCGCAATCGTGGACTGATCCCGCGCATCCTGCCGCGCTCGCGCCGGGCAAACGTCCCCGGCTCACGCCCAACCCGGCGCTCGCGCTGAAAAACGGCAGGGTGTTCATGCCCTTCGGCTCTCCCGGCAACGACATCCAGCCGCAGGCGATGGTGCAGGTGTTCCTCAACGTGGTGCTGTGGGGCATGGATCCGCAGTCGGCGGTGGAAGCGCCCCGGTTCGCAACCTATAGTTTTCCATCGTCATCGGAGCCGCACGCCTATCATCCCGGCCGCCTCAGTCTCGAGAGCCGGATCGAGCGCTCGACCGTCGAGAAGCTCGCCGCGCTGGGACACCAGGTTGCGCCGTGGAGCGAGCTCGAATGGCGTGCGGGCGCCGTGTGCGCGATCCGGGTGAATTCCGAGACGGGGCTGCTCGAAGGCGGTGCCGACCCGCGCCGGCCGTGCTATGCGCTGGGCGTGTAAGCCGTGAAGAAATCAGTCGGGAACATCGCTGCTCTTTGAAGGAGGTGTCCACATGAACAAGGCAGGCACGGCACTGAGCGTGCTCGGCGCAATCGCCATGATCGCTCCCGGCTTTGCGCTGGGACAGACCGCTTCGACCGGCTCAGGGCAGGCTTATCCGGTCCGGCCGATACGAATGGTCGTCGCGCAGGCGGCCGGCGGCCCGACGGATATCGTGACGCGCCTCTTCTCGACGCGATTGTCCGAACAGCTCGGGCAGCAGGTCGTGGTGGACAATCGCCCGGGCGCGGGCGGCAGTGTCGCCGGCGATATCGTCGCCCGTGCGCCGGCCGATGGTTATACATTGATCGCAGCGGCGAACGGCACACTCGCCATTGCGCCGAACTTCATCAAGCTGCCGTACAGCGTCGCCAAGGATCTCGCGCCGGTCGCGCTGATCGGCAACAGCCCGTTTGCCCTCATGGTGAATTCCGCGTTGCCCGCGACATCCGTAAAGGAACTCATCGCGCTCGCCAAGGCGAAGCCTGGAACGATCAACTTCGGTTCATCGGGACAGGGCGCAACGAGCCACCTTGCCGGCGAAATGTTCAAGATGATGGCGGGCGTCAACATCACGCATGTGCCGTACAAGGGCGCCGGCCCTGCTCTTGTCGGTATCGTGGCCGGAGAAATCCAGATGATGATCTCGGGCCTCTCGTCGGGACTGCCGTACATCAAGTCGCGGCAACTGCGGGCGCTCGGCGTGACGAGCGCGCGCCGTGTGCCGGTGCTGCCCGATGTTCCGGCGGTCGCAGAAACGGTTCCGGGCTATGAGGTCGGGTCCTGGTATGCCATCCTGACGCGTGCCGGCACCCCGCGGCCGATCGTGGAAAAACTCAACCGCGAGTCGATCGCGGCGGTAAACAGCGCCGACGTTCATTCCAAGCTCGTCGCTTCCGGCGTCGATCCCGAACCGCTCACCCCGGAGGAAGTGGGCGCGAAAATCCGCAGGGAAACCGAACGCTGGGGCGTGGTGGTCAAGGCGGCGGGCATGAAACTTCAGTGATCGTGATGCTGTTCGTCTCCAGCGTAATAGACTACCGTGTCATTCTGGAGTAGCCGGGAATCTAACTCTACTGTGTCATGAAACTTGGAGTGAACGTAGCCCGGATGGAATGAAATGGAATCCGGGAGAGGAATTCCCGGAATCCGCTTCGCTCCTTCCAGGCTACGATACTGCAATGATCCGGACGGCGTAGAATAGCGACCCGAATCCGAATCAGAGTCACACACAGGGAGGCTGCGATGAAACTGCTCTACTTCAATGATTTCAGGCTGGGCGTGCTCAAGGGAGACGCGGTTGTCGACGTGTCGCAGGTCGTGCGCGACGTTCCGCACACCGGGCCGCACAATCTCATCAGCGGATTGATCGAGCGCTTTTCCGACTACCGGGCGGCGCTGGAGAAGGCCGCGGCCGCCGGCAAAGGCGTGGCCGTCAGCGGAGTGAAAATACGGCCGCCGCTCCCGAAGCCGTATAACATCGACTGCATGGCGGTGAACTACATGGAGGACGGCACGCGCCCGGAACCGGCGCCGATCAATGCGTTCCACAAGTCTGCGAGCGGCGTCATCGGCGACGGCGACACGACGGTGCTCCCGGATGTCCCGGCCATCATATTCGAAGGCGAAGCGGAGATGGCGCTGGTGATCGGCAAGCGCGCCGCCAACGTTCCCGCGGCGAATGCGATGGATTACATCTTCGGCTACATGAACTTCATCGACGGCTCGGCGCGCGGACTGCCTCCAGCCGGCAATA
>JACQOK010000071.1 GCA_016202565.1 Betaproteobacteria bacterium
CCTATAAGGTGCGCACGGTGCTCCCGACGTCTACTCCTCGCTTCGGGCGGCGGCTTTCAAGAGTTGTCCGATCCGCTCCGAGGCCTTGAGTCCGGTCCCGGTCAGGACGAGCACGGTGGTCTCGCCCCACTTGATGGCGCCTGCCGCAATGAGTTGAGTGAGGCCCGCCGCCGCGGCAGCAGAGGTCGGTTCGACGTAGAATCCCTTTCGTGCCAGCGCACCGAGTGCGGCGACGATTTCTTCTTCGGTCACCGCAACGATCGAGCCCCCGGAATCGCGCACCGCGGCGAGAACTTCGCGCACTCGCGTAGGTTTCGACGACGCAATCCCTTCCGCAACGGTCGCGCTGATGGCGGTGGGCACCAGCGCATCTGCGCCCGCCGTGAATGCGGCAAAGTACGGCGCGCAATTGGCAGCCTGGATGCCAAAAAGACGCGGCATCTTCCCAATCTCGCCGTTACGCGCGAGCTCTGCGAAGCCGCGCTCGCAACCCAGGATATTGCTGCCGTAGCCGAGAGGCACGATAACGTTATCCGGCGCCCGAAACCCGAGCTGCTCCCACAGTTCGTAGGCGAGTGTCTTGGTGCCTTCGATGAAGAAGGGCTGCCAGTTGTGACTCGCGTAGAAAATCTCCCGGCTCGTACGGATGGCTGCATCGGCGACATCCTGGCGCGATCCCTTGATCGTGACGACATCCGCGCCGCATGCCGCGATCTGCGCGATCTTGGGATAAGAGGCGGTTTCGGGAACCAGGATGCGGCAGCGCATGCCCGCTGCGGCGGCATACGCAGAAAGCGAGGCACCGGCATTTCCCGATGAGTCTTCGAGCACGTGGTCGATGCCGCGGCTCTTGAGATAGCTCACCATCACCGTCATGCCGCGGTCCTTGAAGGAACCGGTCGGCATCATGAATTCGAGCTTGAACAGCACCGACATGCCGTCCCAGTCGCACGTTACGGTCGGCGTCCACCCCTCGCCCATCGTAACGGCGTCCGCCGCGTCCACCAGCAGCGCTTTTGCATAGCGCCATACCGAATAGCGTTCGCGATCGATATCGGCGCGTTTGAGTCCCGGCGCGGGTCCTAAATTCAGATAGCCGCCGTCGTCGGCGCACCAGCGCGGCTTATCGAGGGGATAGGTCTTTCCCGTTACCGGATCAACGTAATGCATGGGTCAGGAATCGCCCGGCGCAATCGCCAATGAATGCGTTCGCGTAGCAGTCGCGCAGCTCGCGTAGGTTAGGCTGAACGAAGGTGAAGCCCAACACTTCCCATCGTCGGGATTCGCTCCGCTCACCTTCATCGTTGGGGTTCGCTCCGTTCACCCCAACCTACGACTGAATGAACCGACGGCGTGCATAACAACGCCGTCATTCCGGCGCGTCCCGGATGACGAGAGTCCATCATCTGTCGGTAGAGACGAACTGTCGCGTCAGTTCGAGCACGCGCGCGACATCGTCCATGTTGTTGTAGACGTGGAACGAGAAGCGCAGCGTGCCACGGCGGATCGAGAGCTTCACGCGGTTCGCGGTGAGATGCTCGTAGAGCCGGTTGTAGCGTTCGCTTCCCGTGCCGTAATGATCGGCGCTCAATTCACCCACCGTGACGATGTTTGCGAGATGCGGCCCCGGCGCGCCGCCCGATACCGGAAGTCCCAGATCGAGGAATCCCTGCACCAGCGCGTGGGCGAGGCCGGTCACATGGCGCTCGATATTGGACGTGCCCCACGCGAGAAGCTGCTGCAGGGACGCGTCGACTGCCGCGCATGCAGCGAAGTTGTAGTTTCCGAGATCGAAGCGCCGCGCGGCGGGCGCGAACTGAAACGAGTGATCGCCCAGGGTCGCTTCGTGCGCGTCGCCCAGATCGACGCCGAAGCGCGCAAGATACGCCGGCTTCATCCGTTCCGCCCACTCCCGCCGGCAGTAGAGAAACCCCATCCCGTACAGCCCGAGCAGCGCCTTGGAAGTCGAAACGGCAAGCGCATCGATATGGGATTGCCGGACGTCGGTCTCGATCACGCCGACCGACTGCGCGGCATCGACCAGGAACAGCACGCCGCGCTCGCGACAGGCGCGGCCGAGCGTTGCGACGTGGGTGCGAAAACCCGGGGCGAAGGTGACGGTGGAGACCGTGACCACGCGCGTGCCGCCGTCGATGCGCGAGACGATCTCGTCCACCGGGATGTGGCCGTCCCGCGGCTTCACGAAGCGCGCCTCGAGTCCGTAGCGCTGCATGTTGAGCCAGGGATAGACGTTGTTGGGGTGTTCCAGCTCGGGACAGAGGATCACGTTGTCGCCGCGCTTCCAGTTGAAGGCGGTGGCGACCATGTTGAGTCCGTCCGAGATGTTCTTGGCGAACGCGATCTCCTCGGGCGCGGCATGGATGAGCTGCGCGAAATGCCGGCGTGCGCTTTCGACCCGCTCGAAGAACTTCGGCTTGTCGCCGCCGTCCAGCATGCGCTCGTCGAGGTGCGCATCGAGGGCCGCGCGCGCCTCGCGCGAAAGCACGCCGCGTCCTGCCACATCCAGATAGGTCCAGCGCTCGAGCGCCGGAAAATGCGCGCGTGCGGTGGCAACAGCGTCGATTTCAACGGGTCGGTTCATGGTGTCTCCTTCCAACCGTAAGCTTTGCGCGCCTCAGCCGGCGTGATCCGCTCCTCGCGCAGATCGCGCCCGATGGCCTCGGGGTCGCGTTTTTCAGGCAGCCCGAAGCCGCCGCCTGCCGGTGTCGCGATGCGCAGCACGCTCCCGCGCGGCAGCCGCACGTCAGCCGCCGCCGACGGCAGCATTTGTTCATTCGGTGTCCCGGGATTCAGAACGAACGCGCCGACCATGCCTGCAGCGCCCCCCGCCATGCCTTGCGCCGCGACGTGCTGGCGCTCGGATGAGAGGCTCACCACGATGTCGTCGGCGAGCACGCGATAATCGCGGACCACACCCGCGCCGCCGCGGTACTGACCCGCACCGGACGAATTCTCCCACAGCGCGTAGCGCTCGACGCGGAACGGGTAGGCGTGCTCCAGCGCTTCCACCGGCAGATTGGAAGAACCGGAGGCGTGCACGCGCACCCCGTCGATCCCATCGCGGTTGGCACGGGCGCCGTACCCCCCCGCGAGCGTCTCGTAGTTGACGAAGTAGGCTCCGGTACGCGGATCGGTGCCGGAGAGCACGTAAAGGTGATGGGGACCGCTTCCCGCCAGTGCCTTTGCGGGCAGCGCCTGGGAAAGTGCACGGGCAATCACGTCACCCAAGACGCTCGCCGAGATCGAGCGGCAGCCGATCGCCGCCGGCGGCACCGGGCCCACCACGCAGCCGGGCGGTGCGCTGATGTGCAGCGTGCGGTAGTAGCCGGCGTTCGCCGGCACTTCGGGATCGAGCAGGCTTTTCGCGACGGTATAGACCGTGGCGAGCAACGCGCGGTAGGGAATGTTGCGCGCACTCTCCAGTTGCGGGTCGGAACCCGTAAAGTCGAAATCGATCCGGCCCTTGCCGACCGTGAGCGTGAGCCGGATGCGGCACACCTCGCCTTCGTGATTGCCGTCGAGAAAGTCTTCGGCGCTGTAGCGGCCCGGCGGCAGCCGCTCGATCGCCGCGCGAAATCGTCTTTCGGTGAAATCGAGATAACCTGCGATGGCGCGCTCGGTCTCCTTTACCCCGTAACGCTCGAAGAGTTGCAGGACGCTGCGCGCGCCCACCGTATTCGCCGCGAACTGCGCCTGCAGATCGCCCGCCCGCTCGTCCGGCGTGCGGGAATTGAGCAGGATCACATCGAACACGTCGCGGTTGACTTTGCCCGCGCGCATGATGCGCACCGGCGGAATCCGCACGCCTTCCTGGTAGATCGATTTGCACACCGCCGCTTCCGAGCCCGGGACCATGCCGCCGACATCGGCATGGTGCGCGATGTTCGCCACGAACGCGACGATGCGCCGGCCCATGAACACCGGGGCGATGATGGTGATGTCCGGCAGGTGCGTGCCGCCGCCGTTGTACGGATCGTTCGCGACGAACATGTCGCCGGCAACGATTTCTTTCATGGGAAAACGCTTGAGCATCTCGTCGACCGCACCCACCATCGAGCCCAAGTGGATCGGCACGCGCTGCGCCAGAGCGATGACCTCGCCTGCCGCGTCGAAGATCGCCGTCGAGCAGTCGGCGCGCTCCTTGATGTTGGGGGAGAACGCGGTGCGGGTGAGCGTCGCGCCCATCTCCTCCGCCGTGGCGAGGAGAAAACGCGCGATGACCTCAGCCTTGATCGGATCGACTGAGCTGCGGGAAGTTGCCCGACTCCGCTCAGCGCTCAGTTTGCTACGGCTGCTACGGCCCATCGCGCCTCTCGCTTCCGCGTCACCGCTTCGAGTTCCATGTGGAGATATCCCAATCGGCCGGTCTTGAGCACGGCCTTCGGCGGCACCACCGTTGTCGTGTCCATCTGCTCGATGATCGCCGGGCCGGCAATGCGGCAGCCCATCGGCAACCGGTCGCGGTCGTAAACCGGGGTCGCGATGAAACCGGTCTGCGCAAACCATACCCGGCGCTTTTCGGTCAGCGCCTGCTTCACCTCACCCCGCACGGGTTTCAGGTCATCGTGCGGCGGCGTGCGCCGCTTCGCCGTCACCACCAGCCGCAGGTTGACGACCTCCACCGGCTGGCCGCGCATGTCGTAACCATAGTAATCCTTGTGGCGGTGATGGAAGGCTTCGATGAATGTGGCAAGCGCATTCTCGTTGAATCGATCGCTCTTCAATTCCATGATCAGCTCGAAGTTCTGACGGAAGTAGCGCAGATCGGCGAACCAGTCGAAGCTCGCGTGCTGCTCGCCTTCGCCTTTGAGCCACGCGGCGCCGCGTTTCTTGAGCGCCTCAAGGCCGCGATTGAGGGCCTTCAAGCTCGCCGGCTCCGCGCGCAGCAGGCGCGTCAGACTGAAGTCGCCGCGCACGTCGGCATGGAGCAGCCCGATCGCCGAGAGCAGTCCCGGCCGCGGCGGCACCAACACCTTCCTCATGCCCATGTTGCGCGCGACCTCCGCCGCGTGCAGCGGGCCCGCGCCGCCGAATGCGACCAGCGTGAAGTCGCGCGGGTCTTCCCCCTGTTCGACCGAGATGACGCGCACCGCCCCCATCATGTTGACGTTGATGATCTCGATCACGCCTGCCGCCGCCTTGACCGGGTCGATGCCGACCGTTCCCGCGAGTTCGTCGATCACGGCGCGCGCCTGGTCCGGGTACATCGCCATGCGCCCGCCGAGCAGCGTCCGGGGGTTGAGGCGCCCGAGCACGACGTTGGCGTCGGTCACCGTGGCGCGCGTGCCGCCGCGGCCGTATGCCGCCGGTCCCGGATCGGCCCCGGCGCTCTGCGGTCCGACCTTGAGCAGCCCGCCCGCGTCGACCCACGCGATGCTGCCGCCGCCCGCGCCGATGGTATGGATGTCGATCGTGCGCGCGCGTACCGGAAACCCGCCCATCTGGCGCTCGCTTTTTTTCGCGGGCTCGCCATCGCGGATGAGGCACACGTCGGTACTGGTTCCACCCATATCGAAGGTGATGAGATTGGAAAGCCCCAGATGTTCTCCCAGGCCCACGCTGCCGATGACGCCACCCGCGGGCCCGGAGAAGAAAGTATTCACCGGCAGCTTGCGCACCGCGCCGGGTGACACCGCACCGCCGTTCGATTGCATGACGCGCGGTGTTGCGCGGATGCCGAGGTCGGCCACCCCCCGCCCGAAACGCTCGAGGTAACGGTCCATGATCGGCATCAGGCTCGCATTCACGGCAGCGGTCGCGAAGCGCTCGAATTCCCGGAATTCCGCCAGCACTTCACTCGAGGTGCACAGATAAACGCCGGGCCAGAG
>JACQOK010000068.1 GCA_016202565.1 Betaproteobacteria bacterium
AAACTCGCCAGGAAACGTGACGAACCGCGGCCATGAGTGGGCCCACGGCTTCGGCGTGCGCGTGGGCTGGTTCGGGAAGCTCTCGGACAGCGTGAACGTGGGCGCGGCCTACTCGACCAAGATCTACATGACCGAGTTCGACAAGTACAAGGGCTTGTTCGCCGAGGACGGTGACTTCGATATGCCCGAGAATTACAACGTCGGCATCGCGTTCAAGGTTTCCCCGAAGCTGACCATAGCCGCCGATTATCAGCGCATCAACTACAGCGAAGTGAAGTCGGTCGGCAATTCCCAGGTGAACCTCGGCCCGTGCTTCTTCGGGGGTAATCGCGCATCCTGTCTCGGTGGCCCCTCGGGTGCCGGTTTCGGATGGAACGACGTAAACGTGTTCAAGATCGGCTTCGAGTACCAATACAACCAGCGCTGGACCTTGCGCGCGGGCTATGACCACACGGACAATCCAATCAAGGGTAGCGACATCGACTTCAACATCCTCGCGCCCGGGGTGGTGCAGGACCACGTGACCTTCGGGTTTACCTACAAGACTTCGACGAACGGCGAATTGACGTTTGCTTACATGCATGCCTTCAACCACGGGGTGACCGCGCCCACGTTCCTGAACGCTTTTGTTCCACCCGGAGTGTCCGCAGGGAGCGCGTCGATCAAGATGTATCAGAACGCTGTCGGCATCGCTTACGGCTGGAGGATGTAGGTCGCGGCGTGGCGCCGGGCGCACCGGCGCCCGACTCCGTGCCGGTCGTGATTTTTCCTTTTGATTGCGTCGGTTCGTCTCGCCCGTAGCGTCGAGCCGTTCTTGCCCTCGCCGGGGCCAGAGCCTGCTAACATCTAAAATTCCGACACTTGGAGACTCGATGGTAAGGACAGCGGTCGACATGAGCGCGTCCCGTCCAGCGGCCGCGGCGCGGCTCGTGCCGGCATTCGTCGGGCACGAGATCTACCGTCGCGCGGCCTACGGCAGCCACCACCCGCTCGCGATTTCACGCGTGGAAACCGTCATGGACCTCTGCCAGGCGCTCGGATGGCTGGCCGATGGCGAGTTTCACGTGAGCCCGCGCGCGAGCGAAGCGGAACTTGCATGGTTTCATACGGCGGACTACATCCGCACGCTGCGCCAGGCCGCAGAGAGCGGAAAGATTGACGTCGCGGCAAGGGCGCGCTACCGCATCGGCACCATGGAAAACCCGCTGTTTCCCGGACTCTTCGAGCGCGCCGCAACCAGTGTCGGCGGATCGATTCGGGCCGCCGAACTTGCACTGGGTCGGCGCATCGTCTTCCATCCTGCGGGCGGGACGCATCACGGGCGCCCCGACCGGGCGAGTGGTTTTTGTTACTTCAACGACCCGGTATTCGCAATCCTCGTGCTGCTCAAGGGCGGACTCGAGCGGGTGATATATGTCGATCTTGACGCCCACCATGGCGACGGAGTGGAGGACGCGTTCGCAGCGGACCAACGGGTGTTCACGATCTCGATTCACGAGCGGGGACGCTGGCCGCATACGGGTGACGGTT
Source organism: Betaproteobacteria bacterium (assembly GCA_016202565.1). Lineage (GTDB taxonomy): Bacteria > Pseudomonadota > Gammaproteobacteria > Burkholderiales > SG8-41 > DSOT01. The sequence continues at coordinate 1,531 of JACQOK010000068.1, forward strand.
GGGACGACCGCAATGGCAGCGCGTGGAACCTGCCAGTTCCCCGTGGATTCAACGACTCCGAACTTCGGCTGCTGGTCGAGGACGTGGTGGTGCCGCTTGCCGAGCGGATCGCGCCGCAGGCCATCGTCCTGACGTGCGGGGCCGATGCGTTGGCCGGTGATCCGCTTTCCGCCATGGCGCTGTCAAACGTTGCGCTGTGGTCGACGGCCGAGCGCCTCGCACACTTGGCGCCGGCAGCGGTGGTGCTCGGCGGCGGTGGCTACAATCCCTGGACCGTTGCGCGCTACTGGACCGGACTCTGGGCGCGGCTCTCCGGACGCCCGATCCCAGCAACGCTGCCTATTCTGGCCCGTCACATACTCGCCGGCCTGCGCTGCGATTTGATCGAGGAGGAAGACATGTGCGAGCATTGGCTGACCACGCTTGCCGATGCCCCGAACGAAGGCCCCGTCCGGGAAGAGATCCGGCATCTTCGCGATCGCGCCTTGGGCAAGCTCGAGCAGAGCATCCCTAACCTCCGGGAGGGCCCCACCGCATGAACTGGCTCGAGAGACTGGCAGCGCTCGAAGAACTGGAGGAGGCGCGGTTCGATCCCGATCTGGTGGCCGCCTGCGAGCGTGCCGCGCCCGCGATTGCGGGTCGCGAGATCCGCTTTTCGACCCCCACGTTCAAGACCTACTCGAGCTGCGAACTCAGCGGCTGCGGCAAGAACAGTTTTCCCGCCTTCTCCGTGACGGCCGCCGGCTGCGCCCTCATGTGCGATCACTGCCAGGCCCGGATTCTCGAGCCGATGATTCCCGCCACCAACCCCGAAATGCTCGATCGCAAAGTACGGGAGCTCGTCGCGTCGCAGGACCTGCGCGGTTTCCTGCTGTCCGGCGGGTCCACGCGCCGCAACGAAATCCGCTACGAGCGCTACTACCCCGTTATCGAACGGCTCAAGCGCGATTTTCCTTGTCTGAAGATCGCGATCCACTCCGCGTTGCTCGATGCGCCGCGTGCGCGGAGCATGGCCGCGGCCGGGGTCGATACCGCCATGATGGATGTCATCGGATCGGATGAGACGATTCGCGAGGTCTACCATCTCGAGCGCCCGGTCGAGGACTTCGAGGCGACGCTCGCGGCGCTCTGTGCGACGAAGATGGAGGTCGTGCCGCACATCGTGATCGGCCTGCATTACGGCCGGATCCTCGGTGAGCCCAACGCGCTCGAGATCGTAAGCCGCCACACCATTCACTCGCTGGTGCTGGTGGTGGTGATGCCGTTTTACGCGAGGCCCGCCACTTTCGCGACGCCCGAAACCGCTGCCGTCGGGCGGGTGTTTCTCGAAGCGAGAAAGCGACTGCCCGAGCGCCAGGTGCTGCTCGGTTGCGCCCGCCCGCCCGGCCTGCACCGGCGCGTGACCGACGCCTACGCCGTGATCGCGGGGCTCGACGGCATCGCCTTTCCGGCGGACGGCACGCTTGCCGTGGCCAGCGCGATCGGCCGGCCGGCGGTACAGGAGCATAGCTGTTGCTCCATCCGCACCGGACACACGATCAGGCTTCACCCCCGCGCCAGCATTTCCGCGTGATGGCGATCCAGCGCGCCGATATCCTCGTCCTGGGCCTCGGCCCGGCCGGCGCCAGCGCCGCGGCGGAAGCGGCCCGCCACGGGTGCCGCGTCATCGCGGTCGATCGCAAGCACGAGCCGGGCCGACCGGTGCAATGTGCCGAATTCGTGCCGGCGATGATCGGCATCGAGGTCGGTGAACTCGCCGGGGCCGTACGACAGGGCATCCGGGCGATGAGCACGTTCGTTGAAGATGATGCGCCCCACATGAAGGATCGGTTTCCCGGCCATATGCTCGACCGGGCGGCGTTCGATGCGCTGCTCGTTTCCAAGGCGGTGCAGGCCGGTGCGCACTGCCAATTGGGGGTCAGCGCCCGGCGCATCACGCGGCACGGCCGCGTCGAGCTTTCCGACGGCAGCGCGGTGGCCGCCCGGGTTCTCATCGGTGCCGACGGCCCACGCTCGCTTGCCGGCCGGGCGATCGGACAGATCAATTCCGAGGTGGTCGAGACGCGGCAGATCACCGTTCGGTTGCGGCGCGCGCACCAAGCCACAGATATTTTTCTCTCTGCCGACATCCCCGGCGGATATGGCTGGCTGTTTCCGAAAGGGGATGTCGCCAACCTCGGGGCGGGAGTCGATCCCGCCTACAAATCGCGGCTCAAGAGGATCGTGGCGCGATTGCACCACCGGCTGTGCGACAGTGGCTGGGTTGGGGCGGAGGTGCTCGGCTTGACCGGCGGGTTGATTCCGGTCGGCGGCATGTTGAAGCCGTGGAACCGGATCGAAGAAACGCTGGTGCTGCTCGCGGGCGACGCCGCAGGCCTTGCCAATCCCGTCACCGGTGCGGGGATCGCCGCGGCAGTCCATTCGGGCCGGCTCGCCGGACAGGCCGCGGCGGCGAGCATTGGCGGCAAGGCTGCCGCCGGCGAGGAGTATGAGGAAGAACTCGACAGCGTGTTTCGCGTCGCGCTCGAACGTGCACTGCGGCGCAGGCGCGAACTCGCGGCAACCTATCAGGCCGGATTCACGCCGGAGAAGGCGGCGCTGCGCCGCGGCTGGATCGCCTACCCCGAATACTGGGCGGTGTGATGCGGGTAATCAACGGATGAGGATGAATTCATGAGCTGCTACCGACCCGAGGCGACTGACCGGCAGCCGAACGCCAGGGCAAGCCTGGATCACAATCCATTCGAGCTGATGCGGCCGCGCGCGCCGACCACGACTCCCAAGGCGTTGCGTAACGGCGCCCGCGTCAAGGAAAACAACGTGGCGCCGCAGGGCGTGTATCTGCCCAACTACAATATTCTGACACCGTACATGCGCTCGCCCGATTACGTGCAGATGTCGACGGCGGCGGCGATCACGCTGGGCATCATGAAGGGGAAGATGTACCGCTGCGCCTGCACGCGGTGCCTCAATCTCCTGCTCACCTATCCCGAAGGATGCCGGGCGAACTGCGCCTACTGCGGTCTCGCGCGTCACCGGGAAGCCGAGCGCGATTACGCCGACCGCAATTTCATCCGCGTCGACTGGCCGGCGGTACCGCTCGACAAGACGATCGACATCGTGGCGCGTGACGGCGCGGCGAGCCCGTTTCATCGCATGTGCATTTCGATGATCACGCATCCGCGTTCCGACGCGGATACGGTGACGGTGCTGCGGAAATGGACCGCGCGCGTCGATCCGGCGACGATCCCGGTCTCGATCCTGTCCAATCCGACGACCATGACGCGCGAGGACGTGGAACGCCTCAAGGATCTCGGCGCCGACATTTTCACCGTGGCGCTCGACGCGGCCACGCCGGAAATCCTCGATCGCACGCGCGGCAAGGGCGTCCAGTCGCCGCACAGCTGGGCCAAGTACTGGGAAATCC
>JACQOK010000092.1 GCA_016202565.1 Betaproteobacteria bacterium
AAACGACGGTGGGTGACGATCGCGAAAACCTGCTGCTCGCCTTCCAACTCGCCGGGCAGCGTGCCGACGCGGTCATCGTCAACGGCGGACTTGGCCCCACGGTCGACGACCTGTCCCAGGAAATGGCGGCCCGGGCCGCCGGCGTCGAACTCGTCCTGAGCGAGGCGTGGCTGTCGCGGATGGAAGAGTACTTCCGGCGCCGCAGCCGCGTGATGCCGCCCAACAACCGCAAGCAGGCGATGCTGCCCGCCGGCGCCGAAGTGCTCGACAATCCGGTCGGCACCGCGTGCGGCTTTGCGGTGGACATCGGCCGCGCCCGCTTCTTCTTCACGCCCGGCGTGCCGCGCGAACTGCGCCGCATGCTGGAAGAGCAGATCGTTCCGCGGCTGCTCGCGAAGAGCGGCATGCAGACGGCGATCTTTCTCAAGCGCTTCCACTCCTATGGGATCGGCGAGTCGCACGCCGACACGCTGCTTGCCGGCGTCGAAGCGCTCGTTCCCGACGGCAGCGTGAAGCTCGGCTTCCGCGCGCACTACCCGCAGCTCGAGACCAAGCTGACAGTTCGCGGCAGGGACATGGAAGACATCCAAAGGAAACTCGCGCCGGTCGAGCAGGAGGTGCGCCGGCGACTCGGCAACTTCATCCTGGCCGAAGGCGACCAGACGCTCGAGCAGGTCGTGCTCGAAGCGCTGGCACGGCGTCAGGCGACACTGTCGCTGGTGGAGACGTTCACGAGCGGGCAGATCGCCGCCCGGGTCGCGCATCTGCCGGGCGCCGAGAAGATCGTCCGCCGCGGCATCGTGGCCCGGGACCTTGCCGAGGTGCGCGCCGCAGTCGGTCTCGACCACCCGTCGGAAACGGACGCGGTCACGCGCGAGGGGGCTGAGGCCGTGGCGCGCGCGATCCGCCATCAAACCGGCTCGACGCATGCGCTCGCGGTCCTGATCGACGTCGACGAAGGCCCGGACCGGATCGATATCGGCGGCAGCGTGTGCCTGGCGATCGCGACGGAGCATGACGTCGCCTCGCGCCGCAGCCGCATCGTGGGCGGCCGCGATTGGGTGCGCCTGGGCGCGGTCGAGATGGGGCTGGATTGCCTGCGCCGCTATCTCCAGGGCCTGCCCGTCAACGAGCGTATCGACTTCGAGAAAGTGGAACCGGCCGCCGAAGAAGCCACCGCCAAGCACTGACCGTTTCGAGCCGCGGGAATCGAATTGAAGAAAAACCGTGGTCCGACCCTGGAGTTTCTCTGACCGCAGCACGGGAGAGGGCGAGATCGTGAGGCGCAATCGTTTTACGTTTTGTCCTTGCCCTCGGTCCTGCGGATGAATTCCTTGAATCCGTCCTTGGGCAGGGGTGGCGCCGCGCTGCCGAGGTAGAGCGCGACGATTATCCGATAGGCCGCGTTCTTCGCGAGGTAGAGCGCGAGGAAAATGGCGATTCCCCACCACCAGGCGAGCGCGAAGAGCATCGTGAGCCCCACTGCGCCTGCTGCCGCGCCCGCGAACCACAGATGCGAGAAGAACATCGCGCCGCCCATCGTGACGTCGTAGCCGGACTTCGCGTCCTCAGCGAGCATGCGGCACGCATACAGGAACAGCGCCATCGATATCAGCAGCACGATCCAGGGGAAGTAGGCCATGGGCGACCATTCCGCCCGTGTTCGGCGGGATTGTCAACCCGGGCGCAGCGTAACCCTGTGACCCCGGCATCCTTCCACCTCCGTCCTTCTACCTTCATCCTTCCGCCTCTCCCACCGCCATGCCGGTGGTATACAATCTTCCGCGGCGGTCATCGCCATATCTCGGGGGAGGAGACAACATGGCAATCGGCACCATCGTCGTGCTCGGCGCGCTGCTCGTGGTCGTCATTTATTTCGTGATGATTTACAACAACCTGGTCCAGATCAAGCACAACGTCTCCAAGGCCTGGGCCAATATCGACGTGCTGCTCAAGCAGCGGCACGATGAGCTGCCCAAGCTGGTCGAGACCTGCAAACAGTACATGAAGTTCGAGCAGGAAACGCTGGAGAAAGTGATGGAAGCGCGTTCCAAGGTGTTTGCCGCGCGCGAGACGCAGAACATCGGCGCGCTGGGCCAAGCCGAGGGCGCGCTGCGCGCTTCGATCGGCAATCTTTTCGCGGTGGCCGAAGCCTATCCCGATCTCAAGACCAATCAGACCTTCCAGCAACTGCAGGCGCGGATCTCGAGCCTGGAGAACGCGATCGCCGACCGCCGTGAGTTCTACAACGAGTCGGTCAACATCAATAACGTCCGCATTGAGCAGTTCCCGGATACGATGGTCGCCGGCATGTTCAACTTCAGGCCCGCGCAGCTGCTCGAGTTCGACGCGGAAGAAAAAGCCGACGTCGACGTGAAGAAGCTTTTCGCCGTCTGAGCCTGAGGCCATAGCCACACGTTGTCGCGATGGCCGGCGTTTTCAAATTCCGCTCGTCGGAATGGCTGACCGGCGGCCTGCACGTCGTCATCATCGCGGTGGCCCTCCAGGCAGAGAGCGCGGAGGTCTGGCCGTGGGCGCTCGCCGCCATGGCGATCGTGAGTTTCTTCGGGTGGATGGCCAGCTACCGGCGCTATCGCCAGATCCACGACCTGCCGACGTCCAAGGTCGCCTCCGCCGCGCAGGGCTATGTCGAACTCTTCGGCCGGTCCGAACTGCTGGACGGGAGCACGGTGGTCAGCACGCGCACCGGCCTGCCCTGCTGCTGGTACCGCTACTACATCGAGCGCAGGACTTCCAACAACAAATGGGAACACGTGGACAGCGGGGAAAGCAACGAGCATTTTCTCCTCGTGGACGACACTGGCGAGTGCGTCGTCTCGCCCGACGGCGCCGACGTGATGACCGATCGCAAGGAAACCTGGACGCAAGGCGACTATCGCCACACGGAATGGCTGCTGCTGCCCAAGGGCAGGCTCTATGCGATCGGCGAGTTCAGCACCACGAGCGGCGCCGTGGCGGCGCTTGACGAGCGTGCCGACGTGAGCGACCTGCTGACCGAATGGAAGAACGACAAGGCGCAACTGCTGAAGCGCTTCGACCTCAACCAGGACGGCGAGATCGACATGAAGGAATGGGAACGCGCGCGCCTGGACGCGCAGCAGGAGGTGCGGCGGCGCCAAGCGGAGGGACGCGCGGCCACGACCGAAGGCGTGCACCTGCTGCGCAAGCCGCGCGACGGGCGGCTTTTCCTGCTCGCGAACGAATTCCCCGACAAGCTCGGCCGCCGCTTTGCGTTCTGGAGCACCGCCCATCTCCTGGTGTTCTTCGGCGCCGGCGGCGCATCCCTCCTGATGCTTCTGTAATCACGAAACGATTCCCCGGACCGCCGGTCAAACGGGTGAAGATGGCCCGAGAGCCGGAAACAATATGACGTTGGATACGGCGCGGCCGAACCACCCCTTCCCCTGAGGAGGAAGGATTTTAGATCGAGTATTCCATGAACGATGCCACGAACAATCCCGACAATCCGGCCGGAACGGACGGTTTCGAATTCATCGAGTACACCGCACCCGACACGCGTGCCCTCGCCAGGCTGTTCGAAGCGATGGGATTCAGCGCCGTGGCGCGGCATCGGTCAAAGGACGTGGTCCGGTATCGCCAGGGCGACATCAACTTCATCATCAACCATGAGCCGCACAGCTTCGCCCACGCGTTCGCCCGCGTGCACGGCCCATCGGTATGCGCCTTCGCCATCCGCGTGCGCGATGCCGAGGCCGCCCTCGAGCGCGCCCGCGGGCTCGGCGCCAAGCCCTATTACACGCCGGTCGGACCGGATGAACTCGAAATTCCGGCGATCCGCGGCATCGGCGGCAGCCTGATCTACTTGGTCGACCGCTACGGCGAGCAATCGATCTACGACGTGGACTTCGTCGCCCTCGAGAAGCGCGCGCAGCGCGAAGCGGCGCTCGCGCGCATCGACCACCTCACCCACAACGTGCACCGCGGCCGCATGGACGAGTGGGCCGACTTCTACCGCCGATTGTTCAATTTCCGCGAAATCCGCTACTTCGACATCCACGGCGTTGCCACGGGGCTGCGGTCGCGCGCCATGGTGAGTCCCTGCGGCAAGATCCGCATCCCGATCAACGAGCCCGCGGATGACAAGTCCCAGGTGCAGGAATATATTTCCGCCTATCACGGCGAAGGCATCCAGCATATCGCGCTCGCGACCGACGATATCCACGTCACCGTCGAAAACCTGAGGCAGCAGGGCGTGCAGTTCATGGAAGTCCCGGCGACATACTACGATGCGGTGGATCAGCGGATCCCCGGCCACGGCGAAGACCTCGAGCGGCTGAAGCGCGACGCGATATTGATCGACGGCTCGCCCGGGGGCGGACTGCTGCTGCAGATCTTCACCCGGACCGTGATCGGGCCGATCTTCTTCGAGATCATCCAGCGCAAGGGCAACGAAGGATTCGGCGAAGGCAATTTCAAGGCGCTGTTCGAGGCCATCGAACGCGATCAGTTCGCGCGCGGTGTCGTATGAAACGAAAATGGATTTCGCTCCCCCGCGTCGAGGGCAGCGCCTCGCGCCAGGCGCACGCCGACCTGCCTCCCGGCACCTTTGAGCGCGAACTCGGCAAGGAAGGGTTTTACGGCCCTTCGACACAGATGTACCACCGCCATGCGCCGACCGGGTGGCAACGATTCGAGGGGCCGCTGCGGCCGCGGGCGTTCGACACGACGCGCCTTACGGAACCGCGCGCTTCGCCATGGGAAGCAACCCTCCTCTTCAGCAACGCGCACCTGCAGTTTCGCGCCTGGCGCACCGAACGCGCCATGGATCACCTGGCGCGCAACGGCGACGGTGACGAGCTGCTGTTCATTCACGAAGGCGGCGGACATCTTTTCTGCGATTACGGGCATCTCGAGATCCGCGACGGCGACTACGTCATGCTGCCGCGCGGCACGATGTGGCGGCTGCAGCCTGCGGCTCCCACCGTCACCCTCCTGATCGAGGCGACCGGCGACAGCTATCAGCTGCCCGAGAAGGGCATCGTCGGCGAGCACGCGGTGTTCGATGCCGCGATCCTCGATGTGCCGGCGATAGACGACGCGTTCCGCGCCCAGCAGGACGAGTGCGAATGGCGCGTGGTGATCAAACGCCGCGGCGCGCTCAGCACGCAGACTTTTCCGTTCAATCCGCTCGACGCGGTGGGCTGGCACGGCTCGCTCACACCGGTGCGCGTGAACTGGCGCGATCTGCGGCCGCTGATGAGTCACCGCGCCCATCTGCCCCCGTCCGCGCATACCGTTTTCGCGTGTGCGCGCTTTATCGTGTGCACCTTCTGCCCGCGGCCGCTCGAGTCCGATCCCGGTGCGCTGAAGGTGCCGTTCTTCCACAACAACGACGACTACGACGAACTCATCTTCTACCACCGCGGCGAATTCTTTTCGCGCGACAACATCCACCCCGGGATGATCACGCTGCACCCCAGCGGCTTCACTCATGGGCCGCATCCGAAGGCCTTCCGGACGGGGGCTGCGGCGACGCGCAAGGAAACCGATGAAGTGGCGGTGATGGTGGATGCGCGCGATGCGCTCGATGTCGCGCCGCTGCCGGAAGGCGTGGAGTGGCCGGGTTATGTGGACTCGTGGAAGGACGCGCCGGGGTGAAACTCGCCACGCTCAAGAGCGGCGGCCGCGACGGCACGCTGGTCGTGGTCGACCGCGGCCTCCGCCGCGCCGTCACCGTGCCCGCCATTGCCCGCACGCTTCAGGCTGCACTCGACGACTGGGAGGAGCGCGTGACGCCGCTCCAGGCGGTCTATGAGCTGCTCAACGCCGGCGACATTTCGGGCGCATTCGATCTCGATCCAGCCGCGCTCGCCGCGCCGCTTCCCCGCGCCTATCAGTGGCTCGACGGCAGCGCCTACCTGAGCCATGTCGAGCGGGTGCGCAAGGCGCGCGGCGCGGCACTGCCGCCCGAATTGCGTACCGATCCGCTGATGTATCAAGGTGTCTCCGACGGATTCCTCGGAGCGGGCGACCCCGTGCTCGTGGCTGATGAAGAGTGGGGAATCGATTTCGAAGGCGAGGTGGCGATCGTCACCGACGATGCGCCGATGGGCGTCACCGCGCAGGAAGCGGCAGCGCACATCAAGCTCCTCATGCTCGTCAACGATGTCTCGTTGCGCAATCTCATCGCCGGTGAACTCGCGAAGGGGTTCGGCTTCGTTCACAGCAAACCCGCGAGCGCTTGTTCGCCGGTCGCCGTGACGCCCGACGAACTGGGCGCAGCCTGGGACGGCGCCCGGGTGCATCTACCGCTGCGGGTCCACTTCAATGGCGAGCGGTTCGGCGAACCCAATGCCGGCGACGACATGGCTTTCGATTTCCCGGCGCTGATCGCGCACGCCGCGAAAACGCGCCGGCTCGGCGCGGGCACGCTCATCGGCTCGGGCACGGTATCGAACGCCGACCGCGCGCGCGGCTTTTCCTGCATCGTCGAGCGCCGAGTGGTTGAAATCATCGACGGCGGAAAACCGGTGACGCCGTTCATGCGCTACGGGGACCGCGTGCGGATCGAAATGCTGGCGTCGAACGGCACCTCGATCTTCGGCGCAATCGAACAGGAAGTCGTCCGATTTGATCCTGGCGCAAGCGGCTGACAGTCCGCTTGCGCCACGAACCTCCCCTCACCTGCGCCAGCGGGGGAGGGGCGGGGGTGGGGGCCGCTTCGTCTTGACAGGTACGGTGGGGAAGGACGCGATACGACAATGGAGCTTTACACCTACTTCCGCAGCTCGGCCGCCTACCGCGTGCGCATCGCGCTCAATCTCAAAGGTCTCGCCTACGAGAGAAGCTTCGTGCACCTGACGCGTGCGGGCGGCGAACAACACGCTCCGGAGTATCTCGCGCTCAACCCGCAGGGGCTGGTGCCGACGCTGATCGATGGCGGCAACGTGCTCACCCAGTCGCTCGCAATCATCGAATACCTCGAGGAAACTCACCCCGAGCCGCCGCTGTTCCCGCGCGAGCCCGTGGCACGTGCACGCGTGCGGGCGATCGCCCAACTCATCGCCTGCGACATCCATCCGCTCGACAACCTGCGCGTCATGAACTACCTGCGCAATCTGGGCGGATTCGACCAGGCCGTCCGCCAGCGCTGGTACTGCCACTGGATCGCGGCGGGATTCACCGCGCTCGAGCGCATGCTCCAGCACCCCGCAACCGGCGCCTATTGCCACGGCGACACCCCGACGCTCGCCGATGTGTGTCTCGTGCCGCAGGTCACCAATGCGTTGCGCTTCAAGTGCCCGCTTGCGGCCTTCCCTACCGTGCGGCGGGTTTTCGACACCTGCATGGCGCTGGAGCCCTTCCGCGCTGCAGCACCCGAGAATCAACCGGACGCTGAACCGTAATTGAGCGTCGCGATGCCTGAGGCCGCTCAACCCTCACCCCCGCCCCTCTCCCAGGAACGGGAGAGGGGAGATTTGTGGTGCAAACGGTTGTTGTCCATTTGCACGAGACTCAATAGCCCCCGAAACCAGCCGGGGCCGGGAAGGTCAAATGATCAGGTAATGTTGACGAGGGCTCACCGATGGACCTGGCGGTCGCCGAGAAGCTGGAAGGTTTTGCCGCGCAAAACAACCTGATGGGCTTGACTGCGCCCTCGCTCGCGGCGATCCGGGACGGACGCACCGGCTACAGCGCGTCCCGCGGCAGGCAGTTTCTCGGGTTCCAGGAGCGCATCGACCGGGAACTGCTCAAGCACCGCGTCATTACCCGCAACGCATACACCGCGTGGTTCAGGCAGGGCGCGCAAAGCGAGGCGCAGATCAAGGCCTTCATCGTGCAGTTCTCCGTGTTCTCGAACCTGTTCCTGGTCGCACAGCTTCGCAAGATGATCAATGCCGGGACGCTCGAGAGCATGCGCGCGTCCAAGGAAATCCTCGCCAACGAAATCGGGGTGGTGTTCAAGCCTCGCGGCGCGCCCAGAAGCGCCGCCGATGCGGAACCCGATCCCGATCACGTCGGCACCGAAGGCACGGTGCAGGGCGGCACGTTCCGCTTCGAAGCGGGGCATTTCGAATGGCTGTACCAGATCGCCCGCAAGCTCGGGCTCCAGTTCAACGAAATCGGCAAGCGCCGCTTCGGCACCCCGTCGACGCTGTTCTTCTGCGACGAACTGGCGCGGCTCTACGGCAATGAAGACTATGCCGTGTCGCGAGCGGCGAGCTATGCCGTCGAGAACTGGGCCGCGGCGGGATTCTGGGA
>JACQOK010000073.1 GCA_016202565.1 Betaproteobacteria bacterium
GCGCAGAAGCGACCGCACCGGAGGTGAGCGCCGCGGAATCCCCCAGCATCAGACCGTAGTGCACGCACATGAGCAGGAATACGACGGTCCACGGCAGCGCGGCGGTATAGCCCAGCACGCAGGCGGTGAGGCCCGAGGCGGTCATGAAAGTGAAGATCACGCGCGTGCGGCCGAACCGGATCGCCAGCTCGTTGCCGGTCACGCTCATGACCGGCCCGAGCAGGTTGATGATCGCCGCGAGCGTCGCCGCGCTGACCAGCATCGGCGCCTCCGCCGGCTGCAGCGACGCGCAGTACACCAGAAACGCCACCATCCACGAGCGCTGTCCAAAGAGTTCGTAATTGTGCGCCGAGTAGCCGAGGATGAACGGCAGCGTCCTGCGGTTGCGCAGGATCGGCCGGAAGTCGAGCAAGGCCGGTGCCGGCGCGTCCGCGGCACGCGTGCGCCCGGGCGGCATGCCCAGATTCACTATCAGCGCCGCGAGCGCGGGGCCGACCGCGCCGTAGGCGAACGCCCACTGCCAGCCATAAGCCGCGCCGATCAGGCCGCAAACGAAAATGGACAACGTCGTTCCCACGCCGAAGCTCGCGGTGTAAAAGCCGATGGATCGCGACTGCCCCGCGCCTTCCAGCTGATCGGCCAGCATCTTCAACCCCGGCATATAGCTGCCGCCGAGCCCGGCACCGATCAGAAACTGGAAAAAGAGCGCGCTCCACAACCCGTTCGCAAACAGCGAAAAGCCGGCTGCGCCGAGGATCGACACCAGACACGCCATCAGATAAATGCGGCGCGAATCGACGCGATCGGTGAGGCTGGTGAGGATGGGTGTGGCGGCCACGTAGCCGGCGAAGTAGACGCCACTGATGAGTCCCGCTTCCGAATTGGACAGCCCCCACTCGCGCTGCAGCGCCGGCAGCAGCGTGGTGTAGGCGGCAAAACCCGTCATGGAAAGCGCTTCGGCGACGCACATCGTAAGCGTCAGCCGCACCACGGAACGGGAACGCGTCAAATCGCCCCCGCTTTGCGCAAGAGGGCGGCCACTGCTTCAGCCAGTCGACGGTAGCCCTTGGCGTTGGGGTGAATCGGGTCCGACTTCATGTCGGCCGCGTAGAGCACGCTGGCTAGAATCCGGCCTTCGTAGGGAATCACAAACTCTTTTGCCAGTTCGGCGTAGAACTCGGGCGCGCTCGATAGCAGCGCGGGCTGCGGCACGCCGATCAGCACCACTTCAATGCCGCGGTCTTTGATCGCTCTGATGATCGAGCGCAGGTTGGACTTGATCTCGGCGAGACTCACCTTGCGCAGCATGTCGTTGCCGCCGAGGCAGACGATCACGAGCCGCGGCCGGTACTCGTCGATCACCTCCGTCAGGCGCTGCAATCCCTGCGCCGTCACTTCGCCCGGCACTCCGGATCGAACCACTTCGCGCCCGATGAGCTGGGAGAGCACCGCGGGATAACTCTCCTGCTCTGCTGCGCCCGTGCCGTAAGTCAAGCTGTCGCCGAAAGCGACGATCACGTCCGACGCGGCGAGCTTTGGCAACCTCGGTGTCTTGTCGCCGCAGCCGGCGAGCAGCGCCAGAAACAGCGCCGCCCACAGCCAGCCGTTGCGTTTTACCGGTCTCCTCAATCGAGCCTCCCTCGATGACAATCGCGCGAGCTTTTCGGGAACCGCATTGTAGCCCGGGACGCTATCCTGCCAGCTTGACATATTGATGCCATGGATGCATGCTTTGATGCATGCGAACCACTGTCCGTCTCGACGAGCGCCTCCTTGCGGAGGCCAAAAAGTACGCGGCCGAATCGGGCCGGACGCTCACTTCCATCCTGGAGGATGCGCTCCGGGAAACACTTGCCCGCCGCCGGGCGGGCGCAAGAACAAAGCCCGTCCGCCTCAAGACCGTAAAGGGAAGCGGCGTCCGGCCGGGCGTCGATCTGGACGATACCGCGTCGCTTCTCGATCTGATGGAGTCCTGAACTGTTCCTGCCGGACGTGAACGTGCTCGTGTACGCGCACCGCGAGGATACGGCACATCACGCGGAGTGCCGTCGCTGGCTGGAAACCGCCATCAACGGCGACGAGGCCTACGGCATCTCGGAGCTGGTATTGAGCGGATTCGTGCGGGTCGTGACGCATCCCAGGGTTTTCACGAAGCCGACCAGGATCGCGGACGCACTTACGTTCGCCGATCAGCTTCGCGACCGGCCGAACTGTGTCCTGGTCGCACCCGGGCCACGGCACTGGGAAATCTTCTGCCGGCTCTGCGGCGAGAGTGGCGTGAAAGGCAATCTCGTGCCCGACGCTTATCTCGCTGCCCTCGCCATCGAATCGGGCTGCGAATGGGTCACCACCGACCGGGACTTCAGCAGGTTCGTGGGCCTGCGGTGGCGCCCTCCCGTGAAATAGAAGAGACGGTGACTCGAGGCATTGCCGCACATTTCGACTCGGTTACGGATGACAATACGTCAGGAGTGAACCGCTGGACCATCGAACTACAGATCTCTGGCGACTAAATCCGGTTCGCTCGCCGCGGCTCTCGTAGTATCACTCGCGCCGCGTTCGCGCCTGCCGCGCCCGCGATGCCGCCGCCCGGATGCGTCCCCGGCCCGCACAGGTAGAGGCCATCGATCGGCATGCGGTAGCGCGCCCAGCCGGGCAGCGGCCGCATCCACAATGCTTGATCGAGCGCAAGTTCCGCGTGGTGCGCCTGGCCCTCTGGAAAACCGTACCGCTCTTCGAGATCGCGCGGGGAAAGGACGCTGCGCTCGATGACCGTTGCGCCAAATCCCGGCAGGTGTCGCGCGAGCACTTCCACCGCGAGATCGCCGAGTGCGCGGCGGCGCGCTTCGTCCCATTCGCCCTCTGCGAGCGCATACGGCGCGTACTGCACATCGACTTCGACGCGGTGCCGGCCATCGGATCTCACGCCGTCGCTGCGCGCCTCGAGGTAGGGCGCGCGCGAAACGCGCCCATACTTCGCATCGTCGTAGGCACGCTCGATGTAGTCGAGCGAAGGCGCTACGACCAGCGTGGAAAATCCGGGCGCGCGCTCGATCGTGAGCGTCACGCGGGCAACCACACCGCGGCAGCGGACATGACGCACGGCACGAATGAACTCCGGGTCGAGCCATCCGGGGTCCACCCAGTCGATCAACGTGCGCCGCGGATCGGCGCCGGAGACGACGAGCGAAGCGGGGATCTCCTCGCCGCTCGCCAGCGCGACGCTCGCGACGCGTCCCGCGCGCACCGCGATTCGCGCGACTGCGGCCGCGCGCCGCAGCTCGACGCCGGGAAGTTCAGCCAGCACGCGCCCGATATTCGAGACGGGCGGACGAAAAACACCGGGCGGACTGCCGACATGATGATGGAGCAGCCGAAACGCCGTCCCGCCGGAGCGCGGCCCCTGGCACAAATGCATGACCCCCGCCCCGCCGAGAACGGCCTTGAGCGCGTCGCTTTCGAACCAATCGTCCAGCAGGTCTGCCACCGGCATCGGCATAAGGCGCAGCAGGTCCTCGATCCCCTGCCGGCCGAGCCGCCGCACCCCGAATGCGAATCCGGCGAGCTGCGCCAGTTCTCCGAGATCGCGTGTCATCAGGTCCAGCGCGGGCGCGGTGTAAAGC
>JACQOK010000083.1 GCA_016202565.1 Betaproteobacteria bacterium
AGCCCGGGTTATGAGCGCCCCGCGGTCGATCTGCCCGCGGCATGGCGCGACGTGGCGGCGCAGGGAAAAGCCGCGCCGGCGGAACGCTGGTGGACGTTCTACGCCGATGCCACGCTCGACCGCCTGGTGGAAGAGGCGCTTGCGCACAACCAGGATCTCGCACTCGCCGCAGCCCGGGTGGAAGAGGCGCGCGCGCTCCTGCGCATCACGGACGCCGAGCGGATGCCGGCGGTGGACGCCGAATTCCAGCGCGATCGGAGCCGCTCTTCGGAGCGTTCCTCCATACCACTTCCGCCGGGTGTGCCGCTCGAGCGCAACAGCTACCGGGCAGCGCTCAACGTCGCGTATGAAGCGGATCTGTGGGGACGGCTCCGCAGCGCAAGCGACGCCGCGCGCGCCGAACTGCTGGCAAGCCACGCGGTGCAGGAGACCGTGCGCGTGACGCTCACCGCCCAGGTCGCGCAATCGTATTTCGCGTTGATGGCGCTCGACGGGCAGATCGACACCACCCGGCGCACGCTCGCGCTGCGTGAACGAACGCTCGAGCTGCAGAAAGTCCGCAGCACCGCCGGGCTCATCGGCGACCTCGATCTGCGCCAGATCGAAGCCGAGGTGGCGGCGGCGCGGGCGCAACTGCCGGCGCTGGAGCGCAGCCGCTCCGCCGAGGAGCTTGCGCTCGCCGTGCTGCTCGGTCGCGGCCCGCGCGCGATCATCGAAGAATCGATCAAGCGCAGCGCCGATCGCGGCGAGCCGCCGGCGCCGGTGGTGCCGGAAGGGCTGCCCTCGGACCTGCTGCTGCGCCGGCCGGATGTCGTGCAGGCCGAGCAACGGCTGATCGCCGCCAACGCCCGCATCGCCTCGGCCCGTGCCGCGCTCTTTCCGCGCATCTCGCTCACCGGTTACCTGGGGAGCGAAAGCGCATCGCTGGGCGATTTGTTCTCCGGTCCGGCCCGCATCTGGCAGTTCGCCTTCGCGCTGGCCCAGCCGATCTTCCAGGGCGGCCGGCTCACGGGCGAAGTGGAAGCGGTGAGCGCGCGCGAGCGGCAGGCGCTTGCCCAGTACCAGAAGACGCTGCAGGAGGCGTTCCGCGAGGTGCGCGAAGCGTTGGTGAGGCAGGATCGTTCGCGCGAAATCTTCGAAGCCGAGGGCGCGCGGGTGAACGCGCTCGGGGAAGCGGTCAAGCTCGCCCGCATCCGCTACGACAACGGGCGCTCCAGCCAGCTCGAAGTGATCGATGCCGAGCGCAACCTGCTGCAGGCGGAATTGAATCGCATCGATGCGTTGCGCGCGCAGCGCGCGGCGGCAGCCGATCTCGTGAAAGCGCTGGGTGGCGGCTGGGCCGGCTTCGAGCGCACTGCGGCAGCCTCATCCACCTCGCTCATCAAGTCGGAAAGACAATGAGGACTAGAAGCCATCTCAAAAATCCCGTTCGCCCCGAGCGTAGTCTGCATTCGTCTCTCGACTTCGCTCTGCTACGCTCGAAACGAATGGACACGAAGTCGAGGGGTGAACGCAACAGCAGCGTTTTTGAGACGGGTTCTAGTGCATGAGGCGGTGAAGATCGGGGTCCAGGAAGGTCGGTGGGGGGGGCGTGTGAATTTGAGAGGCGATTCACAGGAGGCAGGATATAAAGGGATGATAGCAAAGGCGTTTTGGTGTGCACCCTGAATACGAGTGGCCTAGCGGTCCCGGAGGCGGCGGGCATGCCAATTTAGGAGGCGCTGTATGTCTCCTTCTTTCACATCCTTCGGGCACTGCACCTTCAGGCCCAGTCGCGCCCGAACTTCAGCCAGTAGGGAACTATGACCCCATGGATACAGCTGTTCCTCGAAAAGTAGTCCGAATCCTCCGCTTTGCTGGATTTCGAACATGTATGACTTGGGCGCGAACCTCATGATGAAAAGTGGCGTGACATCGAGATGTTTGCAAAGCTGAATCTTGATCCGCAATTCCTCACGAGGAATGTAATTTTGGGTGTTCTTGATCTCGACGTCGTACGCGACGCCGTCTCTTGTGACGATTCGATCGAGATTGTGGTTGGTCTTCTGCCATGTCTTGCCGTTCCAGGTGACCGCGTTGCTTGCTTCGGCCCTGAAGCCAGCGCGGCCAAGTCCTGCGTCGAACATGAGCTCCCCGTGTCGCCCGATCGCATGGGTAAATTCCGGATCGAATATCCGGCTGAGAAGATCAAGCATGGTCTTGAGTTCTCGCCGTAGGTATCGGTGCTTGTGGTGCGCATAGAAATTGATTGTCTGGCCTTGTAGGGAAGCGGAAATTCTCCTAACCTGCTGCGCGTTGCCGAGTTCAAGCAACGCTTTGCCAGTAATCCAGTGGAAGAACTCACGTTCCAAAGCAGTCTCGATCTGCGTTGAGTAGAAAAGTCGCTGTGGGGACTCCTTAAAGAAAGATCGTAGCCGCTCAATCGCGTGATCAACTGCTGGATCGCGCGGTCGCTCTTCCTCCTCGCGGTAGTCGCCAAACTCGTCGTAGTCTGCCACAGCGGGTCGTTAGTCAAAATGGTAGCGTCGGATCTTAAGGGGGCGATGCTTCCTGGTGGATTTCACCTGTGTCAACGCCTCTATAAAGTAGTCGACTTACAGTAAAAGCCAGTTTGTAATCGCCATTCTGTGGTTCGCGATCCGTCTTTCAATTAGATCAGAGCGTTGTTGAACAAACGCTTTGTCTATCCCTTCGGAACGTACTCGTCCGGCGCGTCGGGTGGGATCGGCGGGTGCGCTTTCAGGCTTTGCTCAAACTCGTGGATCATGCGGCGCATGGGCGTGCGCGCCCAGCTCGCCGAGGTGTGGACGTCAGTTTCTTCCTTCGGGTCTTGGAGCAGGTTGAAGAGATACGGTGCTTCCAGGTGATTCGGTCCGCTGTTCGGTTCCGGTTCCCAGATGAGGTGCATTTTCCAGTTGCGCCATTTCACCGCGCGCAGCTCGTTCTTGATGTAGTAGACGAAGCCTTGGCGGTTCGATTTTTCCTGCGCGCCGAGGAAAAAGTCGAGCTGGTCGACGCCATCGATCGGCCGGTCGCCGGGCAGCGGCGCGCCCGCAACCCGCGCGAGCGTCGTGTAGAGATCGGCGACATGGACGATCTCGTTGCTGACGCGGCTCGCGGGCACGCGCTCTGGCCAGCGGATCATGAACGGCGCGCGTAATCCGCCCTCCATCGCGGTGTGGTAGGTGCCGGTCCAGGGACCGGCGGTGCCGCGCCACGGGCGCCGGAATTCCGGTCCGTTATCGCTGGCGAAGATCACGATCGTGTCGGCGGCGATGTCGAGCGCGTTGATCTCGTCGAGGATCTCGCCCACCCGATAGTCCATTTCCGCGAGCGCATCCGCAAAATCGCCTGCGCCGGTCTTGCCCGCGAAGTCGGGATGAGGAATCGTCGGGTAATGCAGTTGCGTGATGGGCACGTAAGCGAAGAACGGTTTCCCGGCCTTCGCCTGCCGGCGCATGAATTCCTTCGTGCGCGTCGTGAGTTCCGCGTCGATCTGCCGCCGCGCTTCGAGATCGTAGACTTTGACGTTGCGGGCGGGCTCGCCTTTGCGCCCTTCCATGATATGGGGCAGCGGCACGACCTCGGGATCGTAACCCGCTGAACTCGTGAACATGCTTTCGTTGGTAGTGCGCGGAATGCCGTACCACTCATCGAACCCGCGGTCCTTGGGGTAGCGCCCTTCGCGATCTCCGAGATGCCATTTGCCGTAGATCGCGGTGGCGTAGCCCTGCGCGGACAGGAGTTGAGCGAGCGTGATCTCCCACGGATGGATGCCCTGGGGCAGCCCCGCCGGCACCGATTGCATGGCGCCGGTGCGAATCGGGTGCCGGCCCGTCATCAGCGCGGAGCGCGTCGGCACGCAGTCGCTCTCGACGTTGAAATTGAGGAGCCGCAGGCCTTCGGAGGCGAGCCGGTCGATGCGCGGTGTGGGCGCGCCGCGCAGTGCGCCGCCTCCATAGCAACCCAATTCGCCCCAGCCGAGGTTGTCGGCGAGGATCAGCACGATGCTTGGAAGGCGTGCCATGTTCGGGTCAGTCCTGAGTTATCATTCGTGAGCGCGATACTACCCTAGTATAACAATCACGATTGTGCGTCCCGGCCACTTGAGGAGAGTCAAATGTTTCGCCGGTTATTCATATTGACAGTGCCCTTGATCGCGGCTGCCCTCCCGCCGTCCGCGGTCGCGCAGAGCTGGCCGACGCGGCCGATTCGCGTGCTGGTCGGCTTTGCGCCGGGCGGCACGTCGGACCTGTCCGCGCGGGTGGTGGGCGACATCATGGCGAAGGAACTGGGCCAATCGGTGATAGTCGAGAACCGGCCCGGCGGTTCGGGAAGCGTTGCGATAGAGGCAGTCATCCGGGGCGCCGCAGACGGGCACACCATCGTCGTAGTATCGGATTCGGCGTTCTACCAGCCGGTGCTGCGACCGTCGCTCGCCTACCGCTCGGAACGCGATCTGCGTCCGGTCGCGATCCTGACCAACCAGCCGATCGTGATTGCCGTTCATCCCGCGCCCGGATGGAAGTCGATCGCCGATCTCCTGAAAGCGGCGAAGGCACGGCCCGGGGAAATCGCGTATGCGTTGTCGTCCGCGACCGGCACCCAGGCCGTTGCCGCCGGCATATTTTTCAGCATGGCAAAGGTGAAGATGGTGGCAATCCCGTATAAGGGGGGCGGACAAGCGGTCGTCGACTTGGTGAGCGGACAGGTTCCGGTCGCTGTACTCGGTACGACACCCCTCGTTCCGCAGGCGAGAGCCGGCAGAATCAAGCTGATCGCGGTGACTTCGAAAGTGCGTGCCAAGGCGCTTCCCGACGTCCCGGCGCTGGCCGAAGTCGGATTTCCGGACATGGACATATCGCAGTGGTTCGGCGCCATGGTGCCGGCGGGGACTCCGGATGAGGTCGTGGCGCGGCTCTCGGCCACCATCAATAAGGCGTTGTCCGATCCCAAGGTGGCGCAGCGGCTCTTCGATGTCGGGCTCGAGGTCGTGGGTGGCTCGCCGCAGGAGATGGCACGGCGCATGAGTGCGGAAATGGGTATCTGGGCAAAAGCTGCCAAGGAGGCCGGGCTGGCGAGCAACTGATCCTTGTCGAGGCATGCGCGTCATCGAAGCGCGGCTGAGACCGCAATCGTCTCCGGCTTGGCAATACGAGGAAGTCGAATGAATTTGAAACGTCCCAACATTATCCTGATCACTTCCGACCAGCAGCGCGCCGACTGCAACGGCTTCGAAAACCCTCACATCCACACGCCGCACATTGATCGCCTCGCGCGTGAAGGGACGCGCTTTTCAGCCTGCATCACGCCGAATCTCGTGTGTCAGCCCTCGCGCGCCTCGATCCTGACAGGACTGTTGCCGCTCACCCACGGCGTGTGGGACAACGGCGTCGATCTCGATCCGCGCGTGGGCGAAGAAGGGTTCGGCGGCACGCTCGCCCGCGCCGGCTACGAGACCGCATTCATCGGCAAGGCGCATTTCGCCACCAAGTCGACCTTCGCCCCGACCGGCACGCCGGAATGCAACAAGAGCCAGGCGAAATATGGTCCCGATTGGTACGGCCCGTACATGGGCTTCCAGCACGTCGAGCTTTCAGTGCTCGGCCACCTGCACCGCACGCGTCCGCTCGAACGTCCGCCGATGGGCCATTATGAGCGGTGGCTGATCGCGCGCGGCGAGAGCGAAGAGGGGCTCAAGCTCTGGGCCGAAGAGACGCGCGCGGGAAGCGGCGCCGCGCAGACGTGGTATTCCGCACTGCCGGTCGCCTGGCACTCCAGCACCTGGATTGGCGACCGCGCCATCCGCTGGCTCGCCGGTCGCGGAGACGATCAACCGTTCTGCGCCTGGGTATCGTTCCCGGATCCGCATCATCCATTCGATTGTCCCGAACCGTGGAGTCTGATGTACGACCCGAGGGACGTGCCGTTACCCGAACATCGCGTGAAAGACCTCGAGCGCCGGCCGTGGTGGCACAAGGCCTCGCTCGAGAGCACGCCGCAGCTCGCGGATCCGGCGATGCTCAAGTTTCGCGCCGAAGGTTCGCGCATGCCGGACCAGAGCGATGCACAGCTTGCCGAAATGACGGCCAACTACTACGGCATGATCTCGCTCATCGACCACAACGTCGGACGCATTCTTGCTGCGCTCGATGACCTCGGCCTTGCGGAGAACACGCTCGTCATTTACACCACCGACCACGGCGACATGCTGGGCAACCATGGGCTCTATCTCAAGGGCCCGACGCCGTACGAGGATTTGCTGCGCGTTACGCTGGTCGCGCGGGGTCCGGGTGTTGCGGGCGAGCGGGTTGTGAGCGAGCCGGTGTCCACCCTCGATCTCGCGGCAACGATGAACGACTTTGCGGGATGCCGGGCGTCCGGTCCTCTGCAAAGCCGCAGTCTCAAGCGGCTTCTTGCCGGAGAGGCGGAAACACGCGATGTCGCCTACAGCGAATGGCACGTGCATCCATCGCGCTGCGGCGTGTGGTTGAAACTCCGGACCGTCCGCACCCGGACGCACAAGTGCACATTCGAGCTCGATTCCGGCGCGGGCGAACTCTACGACCTCGTCAACGATCCACACGAAATGAGAAACCTCTTCGATGATCCCGGTTACGCCAAGGTGAGGAAGGAACTCGAGGAGATGATGCGCGCGCGGCCCGGGAAGGTGCGCGACGGTCTGCCCGAGCCGATCGGCATGGCTTGAAAGGCCGAAGAGCTTTACCGCCAAGACGCCAAGGCCGCCAAGGAAAAAGCAAGAATCAGAATTTAAACGAACAACCAAAACTTACAGGATCAGCAAACACTGGAGGCCGTGCTTGATGAATTGGTTCCTGTCCTCCTGTCTTGTCTTTCTTGGCGAGCTTGGCGTCTTGGCGGTTCAATGAAATCTGAATGAAACAACGTCCCAACATTCTCCTGATTACATCCGATCAGCAGCGGGCGGACTGCTTCGGATTCGAGAACCGGCATATCAGGACGCCGCACATCGATCGCCTCGCGCGCGAAGGCACGCGTTTTTCGGCCTGCATCACGCCCAATCTGGTGTGCCAGCCTTCACGCGCATCGATCCTGACCGGTCTTCTGCCGCTCACGCATGGGGTATGGGACAACGGCGTCGATCTCGATCCGCGTATCGGCGAGCAGGGTTTCGCCGGCACGCTCGCCCGCGCCGGCTATCAGACGGCCTTCATCGGCAAGGCGCATTTTGCAACCAAGGCAACGTTCAGGCCCACGGGCACGCCGGAGTGCCGGTCGAGCGGTGAGAAGTTCGGCCCGCGCTGGTTCGGTCCGTACATGGGCTTCCAGCACGTGGAGCTCGCCGTGCTCGGGCATTTCGAGAACCCGTGTCCTCTGGAGCGTCCTTTGATCGGCCATTACGAGCGCTGGCTCTACACGCGGGCGCCCGAGGAGGAAGTGGAACGGCTTTATCGCGAATCGCTCGCGCCGCTGACCGGCGCGGCGCAGACCTGGCATTCCGCGCTGCCGGCGGCCTGGCACTCGAGCGAGTGGATCGGCGATCGCGCCATCGAGTGGCTCCGGCAACGGGACGCTGCGCAGCCGTTTTGCCTGTGGGTGTCGTTTCCCGATCCGCATCAGCCGTTCGACTGCCCGGCGCCGTGGAACTTCATGTACGATTCGAAGGACGTGCCGCTGCCCGTGCATCGGGTGCGTGACCTGGATCGCCGGCCGTGGTGGCATCGCGCGTCGCTCGAGGGCAAGCCGCAGCTTGGCGATGCAGCACTGTTGAACGTGCGCGCGAAGATGTCGCGTATTCCGGACCAGAGCGACGCGCAGCTCGCGGCAATGACCGCCAACTACTACGGCATGGTCTCCCTCATCGATCACAACGTCGGTCGCATCGTGACGGCGCTCTCCGACCTGGGCCTCGCGCGGGAAACACTCGTCGTTTTCACTGCGGATCACGGCGAGATGCTCGGCAACCACGGCATGTATCTCAAAGGACCGTGGCCATACGAGGACCTCTTGCGCGTCGGTCTGGTGGTCGCGGGGCCGGACGTCGTTGCAGGTCGCATCGTCGACGAACCGGTATCGACGCTCGACCTTGCGCCCACGTTCTACGACTATGCTCGCGTCTCCGCACCCTACGAATTGCAGGGCAGAAGCCTCAAATCGCTCCTTGAAGGCGGGACCGAAACGCGCGACGTCGCATACAGCGAGTGGCACGTGCATCCGTCGCGTTGTGGCGTCGCACTTAAACTCCGCACCGTCCGCACTCGGACGCACAAGTGCACTTTCGAGCTCGATTCAGGGGCGGGCGAACTCTATGATCTCGTCAACGATCCACAAGAAATGCGCAATCTTTTCGACGATCCCGGCTATGCCAGGGTGCGAGCGGAACTCGAAGCGATGATGCGCGCGCGGCCGGGCAAAGTGCGGGACGATTTGCCTGCGCCGATCGGCATGGCCTAGGAGAGGTGAGGAGTGAAGGGTGAGGAGGCGCGTCGTCGTGCCACGGTGACGCTACTGGGCCGCGGCGGCGTCACGAGCCACCGCGCTTGACGACGATACTGTGTATCGTGTTGGCGGCCTCATCACCCCGGTCCGCGGCGTTGCTTAGATGCCGGTAGATCTCGCGCATTTTCAGCATGTGCACCGTATCGGTCCCGCGGTAGAGTTCGGCAAGCGCCTCGCGGTACGCTCGCTCCATCAGGTTTTCGGCTTTCTTTGCCTTGACGGCATG
>JACQOK010000084.1 GCA_016202565.1 Betaproteobacteria bacterium
ACCGCGAGCGACAGCGCGCTCGAGCCCGGGATCTTGCCCTGCGGACTCGCCCCCTCGCCCACGAACTCGGTCTAGTCGCTGAAAGGATGCATCGAAGTACCTCCGCAATGAGTGACGAATGGCAAGTGATGGGTGATGGGTGACGACGCAGGCGTACTCTCTGATCCTTCGTTTCCCGTCACTCGTCTGTCGTCACCCGTCACCTCCCTTTGTAATTCGGTTTGCGCTTTTCCGCGAATGCCTTGCGGCCTTCGATGCGGTCCTCGCTCGCGTACAATAGACCGAACACGTAACGCTCCATGTCGATCGCCTGCGCGAGCGGCAGGTCCAGCCCATCGCGCACGAGCCGCTTCACGGCGCGCACCGAGAGCGGCGCGTTGGCGGCGATTTTCTCCGCGAGCGCGCGCGCCGCGGGCATGAGCTCGTCCGGCGGCAGCACTTTGCTGACAAGGCCGATGCGATACGCTTCATCGGCGTCGATGCGATCGCCGGTAAGCAGCATCAACATCGCGTTCGAGAGGCTCACCGCCCGCGGCAGCCGCTGGGTGCCGCCGGAACCGGGAATGCTGCCGACCTTCACTTCCGATAGCGCGAACTGCGCGTTGCGCGAACAGATGCGGATGTCGCAGGCGAGCGCCAGCTCCATTCCGCCGGCCATCGCGTAACCATTGATTGCCGCGATCAGGGGCTTGTCCGTCTCCAATCCGGAAACCATCGCGCCCGCACCGGCGATCGGGGGACCAAAGGTCTGCCGCGCAAAGCTCTCCTGAATCGGCATGGTCTTCTTGAGATCCGAGCCGGTTGAGAACGCCTTGTCGCCGGCACCGGTGATGATCGCGACCCAGATGTCCTCATCGGTCCTGATCCGCTCCCAGGTTTGATGGAGCAGGGCCCGCATCTCGGGATCGACCGAATTCATCGCCTCGGGCCGGTTAAGGAGCACCGTCGCGATATGGTTTTCCACCGTCACTTCAACTGCGGCCATATTCACTCCGTTCAAATCTGAATACCCTGGATCCCAGCCCCGGATTCAAGCATTCCGGGGCAAGCTCTGCACGCCGGGGTGACGAACGCACCCTTGCTCAATGATTCCTCAAACGAGGACGCCTTCTTCCTTGAGGCAGCGCGTCTCTTCGTCGCTCAAACCGAGCAGCTCGCGGCAGATCTCGTCGGTGTGCTCACCCAGCAACGGCGCGGGACGCTTCAGCTCGACCGGCATGCGCGAAAATCGCATCGGTGGGGCATTGTAGATCGTCGCTCCCATTTCGGGATGATCGAGCGTGATCCAGTGGCCGCGATGCTTGAGCTGGGGATCGCGGTCCACCACGTCCGCAGCCGTCTGCACGACCCCTGCCGGTACCCCGCGCGCCTGCAGCGCGTACATCAGGTCCTCCGCGATCCACTGCGCCGTCGCAAATGCCAGGTCCGAGTCGAGTTGAGCGCGCCGCGCATGCCGCGCATCGCCCCGTCGCAGCACCGCTTCCGTGGCCCATTCCGGGCGGCCAAGGATATCGATGAGACCAAGCCACTGGTCGTCATTCATGATCGAGATCGCGATCCAGCGGTCATCCCCTTTGCACGGATAAACCCCATGCGGCGCCGCCCACGGATGCTCGTTGCCGTTCGGCTGCTGGACGCGGCCGTTGACCGTCAGATCGAGGAAAGTGGGGCCGAGCAAAGCGATCGTCGGTTCCGTCTGTGCAAGGTCAATGTACTGCCCTTCTCCCGTGCGGCGGCGATGACGTAGAGCGGCCAGCACTGCAAACGCCGCATGGCACGGGTTGGGAACGTGATCGGGATAATTGGTGCCGGTTCCCGCCGGCTCCCGCCCAGGGAGTCCGGTCAGGTGCTGCAAACCGGTGAGCGCGGCCATGCTCGCGCCATAGCCGAGATACTGGTGTTCCGGACCGCTCGACCCCTGCATCGACATCGCGAGGTAGATGATGTCCGGTTTGATCGCGCATACCGCTTCATAACCCAGCCCGAACCGCTCCATCACGCCCGGCGTAAAGTTGTTGGCGACGATGTCGCTTCGCGCGATGAGCTTGCGCACGAACCCGAGTGCCCGCGGATGCTTCATGTCGATGGTGATGCTGCGTTTGCTGGTGTTGCGATCCGCGAAGTAGCCGCTGCGATTGACTCCTTTGATCCCGTCCTTGTAGGGCGCGGCCATGCGCAGGGAATCGAGCCGGCGCGCGCTTTCGATCTTGATCACGTCAGCCCCGAAGTCGGCGAGGATCTTGGTGGCGTAGGAGCCGGCGCCGATCCAGGTGAAATCGGTGATGCGTATTCCCGAAAGCGGCGGGCGTGCCATCAGATCACTCCTGCTGTGGCGAGGCGCGAGAGCTCGGAGCCGCTGACGCCGAGCGCACCGTACACTTCGGCGTTGTGTTCCCCGAGCCGCGGCGCCGGATGCCGGATGCGCCACGGCGTACGCGAGAGTTTGTAGGGTGCACCGGGCATCAGCATCGGTTCCTTGCACGCCGGATGCGGGACGCGCACGAAGTAACGGCGATGCGCGAGCTGGCTGCTGTCGAGAATATCCGCCGGCGTATTGATCGGCGCGAGCGGAATGTGGCGCCGCTGGCCTTCATGATAGAGCTCTGCCTTCGTTTTGGTTTTCGCCCATGGACCGAACA
>JACQOK010000089.1 GCA_016202565.1 Betaproteobacteria bacterium
ACCTTTGTTCCGGATCGTTGGGCATCGCTTCGCTCAGCCCAACCTACCTTTGTTCCGGATCGTTGGGCATCGCTTCGCTCAGCCCAACCTACCTTTGTTCCGGATCGTTGGGCATCGCTTCGCTCAGCCCAACCTACCAGTCGCGTAGGTTGGGGTGAACGACGTGAACCCCAACAATGGGTCAGCGCACGACGATGGTGAGCTCGGAATCCCCGCGCAGCAGGCTCACGCTGTAGCCGCCCTCGGCGCTGCGCACGATTTTCTGGAATTCCGCGAGCGTGCGGATGCGCCTGCGGTTCACGGCATAGATGATGTCGCCCGGCCGGAAGCCGGCCTGCCAGGCGCGGCTGTTCTGCTCCACGCCGGCGACGACCAGCCCCTGGACGCGCTGGTAGAGCGCGCTGCCGCGTTCGATTTCCACGACCCTCAATCCCGGCAACTGCGGCACCGCCTGCCCTTGGCTCTCGGTGAGCTTTTGCGGCGCCTCGATCCGCGCCCGCAGGCTGCGCGCTTCGCCGCCGCGCTGCACGCGCAACTCGACCTCCTCGCCGACCGGCGTCAGTCCGAGCCGCGCGCGCAGTTCTGCGGCGCTGCGGATCGGCCGGCCGTTCATCGCGACGACGACATCGCGCTCGCGCAGGCCGGCCTTTTCGGCGGGGGAGCCGGATTGCACACCGGCTACCGCCGCGCCTTCGAGCACGTTGACGCCGAGCTTCTTCGCGAGCGCCGGGGAGAGATCGACCATTTCCACACCCAGGCGTCCGCGCCGCACTTCGCCATAGCGCGCGATCTGGTTCATGACGGCACGCGCCATGTTGGACGGCACCGCAAAACCGATGCCGACGTTGCCGCCCGAAGGGGCGATGATCGCGCTGTTGATGCCGATCAGTTCGCCGCGCAGGTTGACGAGCGCCCCGCCCGAATTGCCGGGGTTGATCGAGGCATCGGTCTGGATGAAGTCTTCGTAGCCCTCGACGCTCAACCCGGTGCGCCCGAGGGCGCTGACGATGCCGGAGGTGACCGTCTGGCCGATGCCGAACGGGTTGCCGATGGCGAGCACATAGTCGCCGACATTGAGCTGATCCGAATCGCCGAACTTGAGCGCCGTGAGGTTCTGCGACTGGATCTGCAGCACCGCGACATCGGTGCCCGGATCGGTGCCGACGAGCCGCGCCTGGAACTGGCGGCGGTCCTTCAACGTGACGATCACCTGCTCGGCGTCCTTGATCACGTGATGGTTGGTGAGCACGTAGCCGCGCGCGGCATCCACGATGACGCCCGAGCCCGCGGACTGCTCCTGGCGCTGCGGCCGGTCGGGCAGATTGAAGAAGCGCCGGAAGAACGGGTCGCGGAACAGCGGATTGTCCTCGAGCGGCGAGCGCGTGACGACCGAGATGTTGACGACGGCCGGTGTGACCTCGTTGACGAGCGGCGCGAGCGTCGGCAGTCCGCGCCCGACTGGCGGCGGTTCCGCCAACGCGGACTGGATGAGCGCGGCGAGGAGCGCCGTCAGAATCCAAGGAATGTGCCTGCCGTAAGGCATGGTGTCGAACGATGACGAGACGTTATCTCAAAAATGTCGTTCCCGCGGAGGCGGGAACCCATAGGACGGGCCATGTCGCGTGAACGACACTATGGATTCCCGTTTTCACGGGAATGACAGTGGAGGCTGCAGTACGAGGGCGCATATTGAGACGGTCACGAGTCATTATGTGAGCCAAATCCATACTTACTTATTTGAGGATCCGGAACAGGTTGTTGTAGTCGTCGGTCCACGGCCGCAAGCCCGGAATGTCGAGGATCTCGGCGGTGGCGCCGGCGATGTCCTTGCGTTCGAGCAACGCTTGGTCGCGGGTGACGAGCACCCAGTCGGTCTTGGAGAAATCGGTGTCTTCGGCTTCGTCGACGACGAGCGCCGTGTGCAGCTGATAGATGTCGGCGATCTGTTTCACCACCGGCGCCAGGCGCAGGAAACGGTTGGTCACGTGGAAAGCGATCACGCCGCCGGGCTTGATGTGCTTCAGGTAGACCGCCATCGCTTCGCGCGTGATCAGGTGCACGGGAATCGAATCGCTCGAGAACGCGTCGATCACCAGGACATCGTACGCCTGCGGCGCTTCGCGCTCCATGTTGAGCCGCGCGTCCCCCAGCACGGTCTCGGTCTGCGCGCCGCTCGCGCCCAGAAACGAGAACTCGCTGCGCGCGATCTGCACGACCTGCGGGTTGATCTCGTAGAAGCGGTAGACGTCGCCGGGCCTGCCGTACGCCGCGAGCGTGCCGGCGCCCAGGCCGACCACGCCGATGCGCACCGGCGCGCCGAGGCTCGCCTTGATGATGCGCCCGACGCCCGCGGCCGGTCCGTAGTAGGTCGTCGGCTCGGCGCGCTTTGCCGGCGCGAGGTATTGCTCGCCGTGCATGATCACGCCGTGCATGAGCCGCCGCACGCCGTCGTCGCCGTTGTCGCCGGCGGCGTCCTTGACGCGCAGCGTGCCGTAGAAGTTGCGCACCATCACGCGCGCATCGCGTGACAGCAGGTCTACGTACTCGTAGACGTTGTAGGCGGTGAAGCCCGCTGTCCCCAGCGCGAACAGCGGCACCAGGACCGGCATGCGCCGCGTGAGATAGGCGGCGAGCCCCAGCGTGATGACGAGACCGATGCCGAACTCGTAGTACGAGTTGAAGAACTTGGGCGCGACGAAACCGATCGCCAGGCCGCCCAGCGCGCCGCCCAGCGAAACCATCAGGTAAAACGTCGTCAGGTAACGCGGGGCGGGCTTCATGTTGGCGAGTTCGCCGTGAAAGAACATGCAGCACACGAAAAGACCCACGGCGTAGAGCGGAATCGCTTCCTTGATGTCCATGATGCCGCCGTCCGCGTGCAGCGCCCAGGCCATTGCGGCAACCACCACCAGCAAGGGACCCAGGAAGATGTGGCGTTGATACCAGCCGCGCCCTTCGAAGCACAGGATGAAGGTGACGAGGTAGAGCGTGAGCGGCAGGATCCACAGGAACGGGACCGAGGCGACGTCGTGGGTGATGTGGTTGGTGACGCCGAGCAGCATGAACGAGCCCATCGCCGAGAGCGTGAGCCACAGCAGATAGTCCTTCACCTTGGGCGCGGGTCCGTCGTTGGCCGCGGCGACGGCGGAAGCGGCGCTCGCGTAGCGCACCTGGTGGCGCACGCTGTAGAGCGCGGCACCCGAGCACAGCAGGACGAACAGCACGTAGGCCGCGGTCCAGCCGTAGGATTGCTGCGGGCCGGTGACCCAGGGCTCGACCGCGAACGGATAGGCGATCAGCGCCAGCAGGGAGCCGAAGTTGGACAGGGCAAACAGGCGATAGACCGTGCCCGCCGGAAAGGTGCGCGCGAACCATGCCTGGACCAGCGGACCGGTCGTGGCCAGCAGGAAATAGGGGAGCCCGATGGTCGCGGCGAGCAGTCCGAGGATGCCCCAGGTCGGGTCGTCGTCACCCTGCGGCTTCCACCCGGCATCGGGGATGATCGGCAGCGAGGCGAGGCTCAGCGCGAGCAAGGCAATATGCAGCGTGATCTGGGTGCGGGCCTTCAGCTTGCGGGTGGTCCAGTCGGTGTAGGCGTAGCCGAAAAGCAGCAGGAACTGGAAGAACACGAGGCAGGTGGCCCAAACCGCGGCCGACCCGCCGAACCACGGCAGGATCTGCTTGGCGATGATCGGCTGCACCAGAAACAGCAGGAACGCGCTCGTGAAAATGGTCAGCGCGTAAAGGGTCATGGGCGCATAACTCGTTGGTTTTTCGGCAGAGGGCGCATTATACAGCGCACCCGGTCACGGCATTAACGTCCGGGCCAGCAGTTTAGAATACGAGCGGCGACGAGGAGTTGCGCGCAGGTCGGGATGATTTCCGTGCGAAAGAACATTGCGGTGCTGATCGGGCTGATCGGGGCATTGACCGCCCCGGCCGCGGCGGCATCGTGTCCCGGCGCGGCGCCGCTCGCCGCGGCCGTCGCGCGGGCGTGGGAAGTGCGCGCGCCGGTCCGCGGGCTGCCGGCCAATCTCGGCATGGAGCAGGCGCTCTGCATTCGCGACCGGCTCATCGAGCGGCTCGAGGCGCGCTTCGGACGCGTGATCGGCTACAAGGCGGGGCTCACCAATCAGGCGCTCCAGCAGCGCTTCGGTCATGCGAGCCCGGTGCGCGGCGCGCTGTTCGAGAAGATGCTCTTCCCCGACAGCACGGAAGTGCCGGTGCGCTTTGGCGCCCGGCCGGCGATCGAAGCCGACCTGCTGGTGGAAGTGGGCGACGCGGCGATCAACGATGCGTCTTCGCACCTGGACGCGCTGCGGGCGCTCTCGAAAGTGATCCCCTTCATCGAGCTGCCCGACCTGGGGATCGCCGAAGGCGAACCGATCACGGCGCCGAAGATTGTCGCGATCAACGTCGGCGCGCGCGGCGGCGTGCTCGGCAAGCCGGTCGCCGTCGAATCGAGTCAGGCGTTTGCCGACCGGCTTGCCGCGATGCGCGTCGTGATGCGCGACGAGACCGGCAGGGAAGTCGCGAACAGTCCCGGCACGGCGATACTCGGCCATCCCTTGAACGCGGTACTGTGGCTCATCGAAGACCTGCGCCGCTCGGAGATCCGGCTGAAAGCGGGCGACGTGCTGAGCCTGGGTTCGTTTTCGCCGCTCGCGCCGCCGCGCCCCGGCGGAAGTTACACCGTGCGTTATCTCGGTCTGCCCGGCGAACCCGAAGTCTCGGTGCGCTTCGAATAGCTTGCGCAAGGCATGCAGTATACTGAGCCCGCATTGCGCGGGACGGCAGAGGAGCGTTGCGATGGACGGGCGGCGGGACCAGTTGACATCGCGGATCGTGATCTCGAAGATCGGTGTCACGCGGCTGCTGGTGGCGACGGTGATCGTGCTCCATGTGTTGAACGTCCCGGCGCTGGCCTTCACTTATCTCTGGCCGCCGCTCGACTGGACGCGCGCCTACATCGTGTTCTTCAGCGTGAGCGGCGAGGGGAAGCTGCCGACGTTTTATTCGGGGATGACCCTGCTTGCCGCCGCAGCGCTGCTCGGATTGATCGCGGCGCATGAGCGTTCGCGCGGCGGCCGCTTCCACCGCCATTGGGCGGGGCTCGGCATCATCTTCGTGCTCATGGCGCTGGACGAAATGTTCCGGGTCCATGAAATGACCATCCGCCCGCTGCGCGAGATCTTCGGCGTTACGAGCGGCGCCTTGAGCCGGGCCTGGGTCATTCCGGCGATGGCCTTTCTGGCGGTCATGGCCGTCGCCTATTTCCGTTTCCTGGTCGCGCTTCCGGCGCGCAGCCGTGCGCTATTCGTGATCGCCGGCGCGATCTATGTCGGCGGTGCGCTCGGGCTGGAGATGGTCGGCGGGGTCTACACCTCGACCTATCAGCGGGACCTCACCTATGGCGTGATCGCAACGCTCGAAGAAGTGCTGGAGATGGCCGGGATGGTGCTCTTTCTGTACGGCCTCATGGACCACGCCGAACACCACGCAGCGCAGAACCAGATTCACATCGTGGCATGACCTGCCGCTGACGCCGCGACCTCTGTGTGCACCGCGGCCGGAGGAATTTTACCGATTGGCGAGTTCCAGCAGCGCGGCGGTGAGCACGCGCGCCCCGGCGGCGAGATCTTCGGGTTTGGCGTTCTCGGCCTCGTTGTGGCTGATTCCCCTCTCGCACGGCACGAAGATCATACCGGTCGGGCACACCCGCGCCATGTACATCGCATCGTGGCTCGCGCCCGAAGGCATGCGCCGATGTGAGAGCTTCAGCGCCTGCGCCGCGCGCTCCACGCAGTCCACCACCGCGGGATCGAACGCGCACGGATCGTCGTGAAGGGTGGGCGTGACCTTGACCGAACAGTGTTCCACGGCTTTCCGCACCGTCGGCTCGATCGCCTCTCCCAGTCGTGCGATCGTCGCCGCGTCGGGATGGCGCACGTCGACCGAGAACAGGACGTGGCTCGGCACCGAATTGGGCGAGTTCGGCGCGACCAGCATGCGCCCGATCGTGAAGCGCAGCGTGTCGCTCGCATCGCGCGTGAGTTCATGCAGCGCGTTGATGACGGCGATCGCCTCGCGCAGCGCGTCCTTGCGAGCCCCAAGCGGCGTAGTGCCGGCGTGCGCCGTCTCGCCGAAGATCTCGACATTGAACCAGCGCAAGCCCTGGATGCCGGTCACCACGCCGA
>JACQOK010000090.1 GCA_016202565.1 Betaproteobacteria bacterium
AGCACGCGGAGCGTGACGGTTCCCTGTTCGCCGTTGCGCCGCGCAATCAAGGGATAGCGCGGTGCGGGGTTTCTCAGGTAGGTCGCGTTGAAAGTCGGCGGCGTGATTTCAGGCGCATCACCCGGCCGTGTCGCCTCCCCTCTTGGCTCCGGGAGGCGGTGGATTTCGGATGCAACTGGAGAGGGAATATCCGAAGCGGGCTTGGCGACTGGCGGCGGATCGGATGGTGCGGGCGGCGTCTTTGTCTCGGATCTTCCCGACTCCTCCGCTTTCAGCGGCGGACGGCTTCGCTGTTCGGTTCCCGGCATCCGCTTTTGCTGCGACGGTCGGTGAAGACCAGCAGCCGACGGCGGCGGCGTTTCCGGAGTCATGGCCGGTGGCGTATCGGGATTCAACAATACCACATCCAGCACACGCGCTTCGAGCGGCGCATGATCTTCGACGAAGCCGGGCAATACAGCGAGCAAGGCCACGTGCACCGCGACGCTCGTCACGAAGCACACGGTCAATAAACGCCGTGAACGTCGCTGCAGATTTGGTGCGACCTCGTCGACGCCGCCGGCGGTAACAGGTGAGCGGATCACGATCGAGGTAAACTCCCCGCGGCGTCGCCCGCGGACTCGGCTGTTGACGGGCCTATGTTCCGCCTTCGCGATTCTGGCTTGGGCCCCTGCCGGCTCGCATAGCGAGGAAGTCTACCGCGTAACGGGAACAGCCTCCGTCAGGCGGTAGTACAGACCCATCGGGTCATCGCGCAGCACGGTGAGCTTGCCGGAAACGACGATGGGTTCGAAACCGTACCTGACCGGGGTTTTCGCCTGCACTTCGACCAGCTGGTCGGGACCGCCGGGCAGGCAGAAGGCGCAGCTCGGCGGAAGCGCCGACAGGATGAAGCGTTTCTGTTTTTCCCCCATGTCGAGCGGCATCATGAAGCCCTGGAGCTTGACTTCCCTCTTGTCGAGCGCGGTGATGCTGTTCGAAAACTGCGGGACGAAGCGGTCCTTCACCTTGACCGCCTCCACCTGCGCGAGCGTCTTCCACGACACCACGCCCTTCAATTCGGGCAACGGCCTGTCGAGATAGGGCGATGGCGGTAGCGCACCATCCGGTCCAATGGGCCCGCCCTTCATCAGTTCCTTGTTGGGATCGCCCTTTTGCGCCCACACCGCGGCCTGGCAGCCGATCAGCAAGGCGAAAAACCAGATGAAGAATCTCATGACAACCTCCTATCCGGCATTACAGACTGTCGTGCGCGCCGAAAGTTGCACCACGGCACCCTGGTGACCGGGCGATCAGGGTGCCGATTCTACTCCAAACCCGGCCGGACAGCGCAGAACCCCGGTCAGTGCCTGTGTTTCATTCCGCAATACTTGCCTATGGCCAACCCTTTGCAATCCTTGGCAAGCTGGGCCTGGCATTCCTTTTCGGACTTGCCGGATTCCAGGCATTTCGCCGCGTTGAGGTGCGCCTCGGCCATGGCGCGGTGATCGGCGATATCCTTCCGGATTTCCTCGGCCCCGTGGGACTTTTTCTTTCCGCTCTCGGCGGCGATCGCCGGCCACATCAGCACCGACATGAATATCGCCACCATCAGACCTGCCACACCTGCGTTCCTGCGCATGCTGTCGCTCCTCGATCAGAAACCCGCGAGCCTGGCGCGAAGATCCCGACACTCGTCATCTCGCGCTTCGCCTGCATTTGTCAGCCGCGCGCGAGAGTCGCTGCAATTTCGGTGCGCGCCGCCCGCCACGCTGGAAGCAGCGCGGCAATCACCCCGACTGCCAGCGCCAGCGCAACCAGCCACAGCTCGTCATTGACCCAGGCCCAGCCGGTTACCTCCACCTGCTGCGCCGCCTTCAACACGCCGCCGAGCGCCTGTGCCAGCGCATGTCCCAGCGCGAGGCCGAGCACCGCACCGAGGCTTGCCAGCAGCAATCCCTCGAACAACATCAGCGCCATCAGCTTTGCGGGGCGCGCGCCGAGGGTGCGCATCACCGCAAGATCGTAACGGCGCTCGTTGAGCGCGTTGTAGAGCGCGATGAATACCGACAGCCCGGCCGCAAAGATCAGCACCAGCGCA
This sequence comes from Betaproteobacteria bacterium, assembly GCA_016202565.1. Classification (GTDB taxonomy): domain Bacteria; phylum Pseudomonadota; class Gammaproteobacteria; order Burkholderiales; family SG8-41; genus DSOT01. The sequence goes on from JACQOK010000090.1 coordinate 2,081, forward strand.
AAGCCGCGCAGCACGTCCACACCGACGCCGATGATCCTGAAGAGCCGGGCGGTCTCGAATGCCGGGGAGGCGGCCTGCATCTCGCTGTTGTTGTTGATATAGCGCGGCAGGATCGCCGCGGCGAGCGGCGAGGCGTACTGGATGAGCAGCGCGGTGTATTCTTTCTCGTCGTCGCTCATCTGCCGGGCGATGTCGGTCACGTCCTTGATGTCGTGGTGCTCGGCGTGCACCACCCACACGCTTTCGACGCTGGTCAGCACCAGCCGGTCGAGCACGGTGCCGCTCGGCGCGAGCACGCCCACCACGGTATAGGGCTGGGTCTCATGCTCCTGCCCCCCTTCGCTCAGCCCATGCGCACCCGCGAAATTCGCGCCGAGCGTGTGGCCGGTGCGCGCCGCGACCTCCGCCCCGAGCACCACCTCCATCGGCTTTTCCCACAGCCTGCCCACCGCAGCGCGCGCGCCGTAGTGCACGACGTAATCGTGCACGGTGCCCACCACGCGAAAACCGCGATAGCTGTCGCCCAGCGCGAGCGGAATCGTCTTCTTCACCGCCCGATGCTGCTGGATTTCCCGCGCCTGAACGAACGGAATATTGCCGGTCGGCACATCGAGATGGTAGATCGCGGAAAGAATGATCTGCAGCGGGCTGCCCTTGGCGCCGACCACCAGATCGATGCCGCGCGCATCGCGCTGCATGCGCTCCTCGAGCTGGTCGGTCGCCAGCAGCAGCAGCGTGATGGTCGCGATGCCGAGTGCCAGCAGCAGCACGTTGAGCGCGGTGGTGAGGCTGCGCGCGCGCAGGTAGGCGAAACTGACGGTCGCGAGATTCACGATGAGTCCCCCAGCGCGTAGTGATTGGAGACGCGTGACTTGATGCGCTGGTCGTGCGTGGCGATCACCAGCGTGGCGCCACAGGCACGCGCTTGCGTCTCGAGCAGCTCGAGCGCCTGCCAGCAGCGCTGATCGTCGAGGTTCGAAGTGGGCTCGTCGGCGAGCAGGAGCTGCGGCTGGTTGACGACGGCGCGCGCCACCGCTGCGCGCTGCGCCTGGCCGTGGGAAAGCTCATGGGGATAGGCGCCGGCCTTGTCGCCGAGTTCGAGGCTCGCCAGCAATCCGTTCACGTGCGCTTTGTCCTGTGCCAGACCGGCGAGATACTGCGCGAGCAGCAGGTTATTCATCACCGTGAGGCTCGTCACCAGATGCAGCCGTTGCAGCACGATGCCGATGTGACGGCCGCGGAAGCGGTCGAGGCCGGCCGCCGGCAGCGCCCCGATGTCCTGCCCCGCGACCGTCACTGATCCTGCCGTCGGCCGCAGGATGCCGGCGAGAATGTGCAAGAGCGTCGTCTTGCCGCTGCCCGACGGTCCCACCACGAGCCAGTGCGCGCCGCTCTCGGCATCCCAGGCCGGAATATTCAGCACATCGCCGCCGTCATAGGCGTGTCTCAGGTTTTTGAGCACGAACATGCATTCCCTCCGGCGCTGGCGCCGCTCTCCGGTCGACGGGCACGCGCGGCATCATCAGAACTCCGCGCGGATTAGAGCACGGCGCCGCGAATTATGCCACTTGGTGGCGCTAAGACTCGGCGGCCGTCGAGCCGGTTCCGGTGCCCCGTGGGCTATACTGGGCTGGCGCATGAAATCCATTCTGCTTGCACTGATCGACGGCTACCGGCTGCTGCTGAGTCCCTTCTTCGGCACCCGGTGCCGTTTCTACCCGACGTGCTCGGCTTACGCACGCGAGGCGATCGAGCTGCATGGATCGCTGCGCGGATCCTGGCTCGCGGTCAAGCGCATCGCGAAATGCCATCCGTGGCATCCGGGCGGCGTGGATCCCGTGCCTCCGGCACGAAGTCAAAAGCATGACTGAACCGCCAAGACGCCAAGACGAAAGACGGAAGAAACTACTGGGCGACATGGTTTCGGCATTCGCCCGCCGGGCACCATGGATCAGGCCTGCCGCAAATTTCGTGAAAAACGCAAACCGCCAGCCTTTTTCTGGTTACGGTTTTCGTTGTCTTGATTCTGATTTTCTTGGCGGCCTTGGCGTCTTGGCGGTTCCATCCTTCGCTTTCAGCCACGCACGCGGCAGAGCAGTCCCTTCAGGTATTCGCCTTCGGGGAAGTTGAGCGCCACCGGATGATCGGCGGCGGCGTGGAGCCAGCACTCGATGCGCGCATTGACGCCGGCGTCGAGGGCGGCGCCGGCGACGATTTTCTGGAACAACTCGGCGGATATGCCGCCCGAGCACGAGAAGGTCATCAGCGCCCCACCCGGCTTGAGCAGCTTGAATGCGAGCAGGTTGATGTCCTTGTAGGCGCGGGAAGCCCGTTCCGCGTGCGCAGCGGTCGGCGCGAACTTGGGCGGATCGAGCACGATGAGATCGAATTCCCCGCCCTGATCGCGGAACTGGCGCAGCCTTTGGAATACATCGCCGCCGATCCATTCCGCCGCAGGCAGGCCATTCAGTTCGACATTGGCGCGCGCGAGTTCGAGCGCTGCGCCGGAACTCTCGACGGCGGTCACGGACCGCGCACCGCCTGCCAGCGCGCTGACGGCGAAGCCCCCGGTGTAGGTGAAGCAGTCGAGCACCTCGCACCCGGATGCGATCTCGCGCAGACGCTGCCGATTATCGCGCTGATCGAGGTAAAACCCGGTCTTGTGGCCGCGCTCGAGCTCGACCTGATACTGGAGGCCGCACTCGCGAACGATGATCTTCTCTGGCGGCGGCGTGCCGCGCAGCGGCCCGCAACGGGGTGCCAATCCTTCCAGTTCGCGCACGTCGGCATCGGAGCGTTCCCACACGCGGACAGCATCCGTTGCCTTCTGTAACGCGTCGGCCACCTCCTCGCGCCAGCGTTCGGCACCCGCGCTGGTGAGTTGCAACACCACGGTGTCGCCGTAGCGGTCGGCGACGATTCCCGGCAAGCCGTCGGATTCGCCATGAACGAGCCGCACGGCATCGGTGGCGCCATCCGGCAGCAACCCCGCGCGCAGGCTCAGCGCCTGCATGATGCGCTCGCGAAAATAATCACCATCGATCACCCGGCCGTGCCAATCCCAGACGCGCGCCCGAATCTGGGAATGCGGGCTATACGCCGCCACCGCGAGAAACTCTCCGGCGCTCGAGCGTACCTCTACGGTCTCGCCGGACGCAGGCTCGCCCTCCACGCGCGCAACGGCGCCGGAGAATATCCAGGGATGCCGGCGCTTGAGCGCCTTCTCCCGCCCGGGCCTCAGTATCAGCTTGTGCATAAAAGCCTATTGAACCGCCAAGACGCCAAGAACGCCAAGAAAACCAGAACAAAAAATAAGCACGGGAAGAAAGCTTGCCGTTTTTTCTCTAATCGATTGCAGCCGACCGAATCCATCGCGACAAAACGGCCAATGCCGAAGCTGTTGTGCTTCGCTCCTTCACCCGTATCTCTTTCTTTTTCGCTCCTCTTGGCGGCCTTGGCGTCTTGGCGGTTAATCCTGTTTTTGTTTTTCCTTCGCGTCTCAGCTTTTCTTCTTCGCCCGCGGATGCGCCGCGTCGTAGACTTTCGCCAAGTGCTGGAAGTCCAATTGCGTATACACCTGCGTCGTCGAGATGCTGGCATGCCCGAGCAAGTCC
>JACQOK010000005.1 GCA_016202565.1 Betaproteobacteria bacterium
CTGGCGCTGGAGCGAGAGCCCGATCAGGATGATGAGCGGAACGGCCATCAGCGGCACCACGCCCACGGGACCGCCGATCCAGAAGATCACGGCGATGAACAGGAAAACAAACGGCAGGTCGACGAGCGCGGTGATGGTGGCCGAGGTGATGAATTCGCGGAACGATTCGAACTCCTGAATGTTGCTCGCGAACGATCCGACCGAGACCGGACGCGCCTCCATTCTCAATCCCATCGACTTTTCGAATATGTTCGCGGACAGGATGACGTCGATGCGTTTGCCGGCGATGTCGACGAGATAGGCCCGCAGCATGCGCATGCCGAAGTCGAAGCCAAGGACGATCAGCACGCCGATCGCCAGGGCCCACAACGTTTCGGTCGTGTCGTTCGGGACGACCCGGTCATACACGTTCATGATGAACAACGGCATGACCAGGGCGAACAGATTGACGAGCAGCGAGGCGAGCAGCACCTCGCCGTAGAGCGGCCAGGCCTGCCGGACCACCCCCCAGAACCAGTGTTCCACGCGCGGCACGGCGCTGTGCTCGGTTCTGGAGTCGAACCGCAGCTGTTCGCGCACGAGGATCACGTGCCCCGCGTATTCGCCGTTGAGATCGCTCAACGTCGTATTCGACACGCCGCCGGTGTCGGGGTCCACGATCTGGCAGGCGCCTTCGGCCGTGACGGAGTTGAGCAGGCAGGCGCGGCGCCCCTTCAGCAGCACGACGGCCGGCAATGTCAGCGGGGAAATTTTCTCGAGCTCCCGCTTCACCACTTTGGCGGTGAGGCCGGCGCGCTCCGCGGCGCGCTCGAACAGTTCCGGCGTGAGCCAATTGTCGACGAGCGGCAGCCCGGCCGCCAGCGTCTCTTCCGAGAACGGCCGGTTAAAGAAGCGCGTCAGCAATACGAGGCATTTCAATAACGGGTCGTGGCTGGATACACCCTCCCGCCTGGGCATCTCCCATGTCGCCGTTGCCAGTTCCTCTCCCACCGCACTGCTCCGATTCAAGTTGTCCGCTCCTCGCGCCGCACGGATTTTACCTCAGCGGGCGCCCGCAAACATTACAAACCATCCCAAAAAATGCCCGTTCGTCCCGAGCGTGGCCCCGTTCGTCCCTCGACTACGCTCGGAAGCGGGCTGTGGGAGCCAGCTTGCTGGCGATTTGCCGGTTTATCGGGGGCAAGCCCCCTCCCACACGCAAGCTCCTGCCCCACGCAAATATCGGACAGTCCTGTTCGTCACTCGGGCCTGCCGATGTAGTAGCCCTGCGCGCCATCGACCATGAGGCTTTTCACCATTTCGAATTCGCGTTCGTTTTCGATGTATTCGGTCACGACCTGGATGCCGAGCCCGTGGGCGATGCCGACCAGCGCCTGCACGAAGAACTGCCGGTCGGTGGACTCCGCCAGGCCGCGCGTGTAACCGCCGTCAAGCTTGATGTAGTCGACCTCGAGGCTGCGCAGATAGCCCACCGAGGCGGTGCTCTGGCCGAAGCGGTCGATCGACAGCCGCGCGCCGGTTTCGCGCAACCGGCTGAAGGCGGCCTTGACCGCGTCGAGATGCCCGGTGACGGAGTGTTCCGCGACCTCCAGGATGACGTGGCGCGCCACCTCGCGCTGGGCGGCCAGTTTGCCGTGCAGCCATTCGACGAATACCGGGTCGATGATCGATTCCAGCGACACGTTGATCGCGGTCGCGCCGCCCCTGACCGGGCCCTGGGTCGCGATGTGCTGCAGCACCTTCTCCACGACGACCCGGTCGAGCAGTTGCAGCGCGCCGAGCCGCTTGGCGGTCGCGATGAACAAGCCCGCCCGGATGAGCGTTCCGTCCGAACCGAGGATGCGCACGCAGGCTTCGCTGCGATAGTCCCATGCGGCCTCGGCGACCTGGCACGGGCGCACCGGCTGGTACTGCAGGACCACCCGCTCGCTGGGCAGGCCGACCTTGAACATCCCGTTGATCTCGATGTAGATCGCCTGCGTCTCGTCCGCCTTCTCCGCTTCCTGCAGGTGCCAGGCGGGAACGCCCCGGCCCTGCGCGACGGCCATGGCCGAACTCACGGCAGCCATCAGTTTGCCGAAGGAGGCGCCTTCGTAGTGCTTGTAGTGGACGATCCCGGCATGCGCCATCACGCTCTGGTCGGTGCGGGGAAACTCCTCGATTTCCGCCAATGCGCCGATCAGCTCGTCTCCGAACTTCGGCAAATCCGCCGCCGGAATATCCGGCACCAGCATGCCGAACTCCGGACCGTCGAGCTTGGCCAGTATGGACCGCTCGTGTTTTTCGAGCATTTTTGCCAGCAACTGGGCCGTGCGCTTCAGCAACGCGTCGCCCTCGACCCGCCCGTTTTTCTCGTTATAGGCGGCAAACCCGCGAACACGGACCACCACCAGCGCGCCGGACGGGAATTTGGTCGGCGCGCCGATGAGATGCGTCACCTGCTCGCTGAAGTCGTTGCGGTTCATCAGTCCGGTGACCGCGTCCACGTAGGCCTTCTTGCGCATCTTCTCGGCGAGGTCGGTCTGCTCGGTGAGCATCCGCTCCACGGCCAGACACATGTTGTTCATCGCGTTCGCCACGCGGTGCAGCTCGCGCGCCCACGGCAGTCGCGGCAGAATCGTGAACTGGCGCTTGGAAATGTTGATCGCCTGCGCCTCCATGTCGTCGAGCGGGCGCAGCGCGAGCCGCAGGACCACCAGCACGACCACCAACGAAACGATGGCGACAATCAGCAGCACCCACGCCGAACGCACCGACACCCGCCATAATTCGGCGTAGGCGTGGCCGGGGTGGCTCACCACCTCGATCACCGCGGCCTGGCGCCAGCCGTCCATGATGATTGCGTTCATCCGCGGCGTCGCCAGGGGAAAGGCATCGATGAACCAGCCGGGAACGCCTTCCACGGCCTGCTCGACGCGCTTCGCCACGAGTTCCTTGCCGTCCATGCTTTTCACCAGGATCTCGCGGTAGTAGCCGCGGTCGAAGATGGCGGCCGTCATCCTTTCGACCGTGTCCCGATCCTTGACGCTCCCCCTGTAGAGATCCTTGACGTGCCCGCTGTGGGTGATCGACAACCCGAGCGAAGTCGCCGTGTCCTGCGCGTGCGATTCCATGGCCTTCTGCAGGTAGTCTTTCGTGCTGTCGATGACGATCGCCAGCGTTGCGAAGAAGACCAGCACCCACAGCAGCGAAATCAGTGACACCAGTAGCCGTGATAGTTTCATTTCGCCCCCGCCCCTTGAGTCACGTTAGTTATTCACACCGCCTAATTATTCAGCTTTGTGTAACTGCCCGACAGCCACGATGACATGATGTCATACCCGCGGAGGCGGGAATCCATTCGGCCCATCAGGCTTCGTGGATGCTCAGTATGGGTCCCCGCCTCCGCGGGGACGACATTCGTTTGTCGGTCCACTATGCAACGATCGATAGCTCGCCCCTGCCTACATCGCTGTCCGCAGCCGCGACTGGAGATCCCGCCAATGGCCGATGCGGTCTGAACCCCCGACGGAC
>JACQOK010000082.1 GCA_016202565.1 Betaproteobacteria bacterium
GGCGATCCGGAACGGCGCTATAGTGAGTGCGGGCACGGGAGGCTGCGGCCCGAACATAAAGAGTGCCTAACATAATGAAGCACGTGTGCGTTGCGAGCCACAATCGGCGCTGACTTTGTCGGGCGGCTTGCTCATATTCGCGATATGAGCTGCGCCACCCATCGCCACATCCCCGATTCTGGCACGCAACGCACACGTGCTTCATTATGTTAGGCACTCTAAGGAGGAGGAAAAATGGACACGGTCATCTCGTTCAGGATCGCCGCATGGTTCGGCGCGGTCGCGGTCCTCGCCGGTCTGCCGTTCACGGAAGCGGCGGCGCAGAAGGTCGATTTCTCCGGCAAGCGTATCGAGCTCATCGTTCCCTTCCCGCCGGGCGGCGGGAGCGACGTCTACAGCCGCGGGCTCGCGCCGTTCCTCGAGAAGCACCTGCCCGGCAATCCGACCATCATCATTCGCAACGTGCCGGGCGGCGGCTCGATTCCGGGCGCGAACCAGTTCCACGCCCGCGCCAAGCCGGATGGGCTGCACGTGCTCGTCTGCTCGTCTTCCACGGTCATGAATTTCGTGTTCCAGCGATCCAAGTTCGAGCTCGAGCTCAACAAGCTGCAGCCCGTGCTCCTGTCGCCCCAAGGCTCGGTGATCTACGTCTCGCCCGCGCTCGGGGTGAAGTCGGCCAAGGATATCGCGAAGCTCAAGGGCCAGGCGCTCACCTTCGGCGGCGGCGGCCCGACCGGAGCCGAGATGCGGATGACGACGACCCTGGACCTGCTCGGCCTGAACGTGAAGTATGTCTGGGGAATCGCGCGCGGCCCGGTGCGCCTCGCCTTCGAGCGCGGCGAATTCAACATCAATTACGATACGACGCCGGGTTACCTGAAGAACGCGTCGCAGCTCGTCAAGGCGGGCAAGGCGGTACCGCTGTTCGCCCTCGGGGTCCTGGACGACAAGGGCAGCCTCGTGCGCGACCCGAACTTCAAGGACCTGCCGAGCTTTGCGGAAGTGTACGAGATCATGCACGGCAAGAAGCCGTCGGGCCCGGCATACGAGGCATGGAAGGCGATTCTGCAGATGGGGGTCATGGCCAACAAATCGCTCCTGCTGCCGGCCGCGACGCCAAATCCGATCGTGGACGCGTGGCGCACGGCGGTGCAAAAGACGCTCGACGATCCCGAGTTCGAAGCGAAGGCGTCGTCCATCATCGAGGGCTATCCCCAGTTCATCGGAGAAGCGGCCCGTCCGATCATGAAGGATGCGACCACGCTCTCGCCCGAGACCTGGGAATGGATCAAAAACTTTCTCAAGACCAAGCATGACGTGACGCTCTGAGCGTACGTCGGATCCCGGCCCGGCGCATCCTGCCCCCATCTTGAAGCCGCTCCGCGCGCAGTCCGGTTGGACGGCTGCGGTGCTCCGGCAGCCGCGATAGCGCGCGTACTGATCGGCCCCGCCCCATGTCCGAATTCATCCTCGCAGCCCTCGTATCGCTGTTTGACCTCGAGCACTTCCTGTTCCTCGCCCTGGGAACCATGCTCGGCCTGGTCGTCGGGATCCTGCCCGGTCTCGGGGGCATCGCCGGACTGTCGCTGCAGCTGCCGTTCGTCTACGGCAAGGATCCGACGCTGGTGCTGCCGATGAGGATCGGGCTGCTGGCCGTCACGAATACCTCGGACACCTTTCCCGCCGTGCTCATGGGCATCCCCGGCACATCGAGCGCGCAGGCCACCATCCTGGACGGTTTTCCCCTGGCGCAGCGCGGCGAGGCGGCGCGCGCGCTCGGCGCCGCGTTCTCGGCCTCGCTCCTCGGCGGCCTGTTCGGCGCCCTCGTCCTGACGGCGAGCATCTATGCCGCGCGGCCGGTGATCCTCGCCGTGGGGTTCGGCGAGCAGCTCATGCTGATCATCCTCGCGCTCACGATGGTCGGCATGCTGACCGGGACGAGCGCGTTGAAGGGCCTTGTGAGCTGCGGCGTCGGGTTGCTGCTCGGCGCTGTGGGCGCGGCGCCCGCCACCGGCGAGTACCGTCTCGCCTTCAACACCGTGTACTTAAGCGACGGCATTCCGCTCGTCATCATGGGCCTCGCCCTGTTCGCGGTGCCGGAGATGGTGGACATCCTGCGCCGGCGCGCGACGATCTCCTCGGTCCCCGAACTCGGCTCCGGCACGCTCCGCGGTTTCGCGGAGACGCTGCGGCATAAGTGGCTGGTCGTGCGCTGCTCCGCTATCGGCACACTGATCGGGGCGATGCCCGGGCTCGGCGGTTCGGTCACCAACTGGGTCGCCTATGGACACGTCGTGCAGTCGGCGAAGGATCGCGACATGCTCGGCAAGGGCGACATCCGGGGGGTCATCGGGCCCGAATCGGCCAACAACTCTGACAATGGCGGCGCGCTGGTTCCGACGCTGATGTTCGGGATTCCCGGATCGGGCAGCATGGCGGTGTTCCTCGGCGGCCTCGTCCTGATCGGCGTCGAGCCCGGCATCGGCATGCTGGAACGCCATCTCGATCTCACCTTCATCATCATCTGGTCGCTCGCGCTCGCCAACGTGATCGGCGCCGGCACGTGCCTGTTTCTCGCAAAGCCGATCGCGCGCCTGACACTCATCCCGTTCATGGTGCTCGCGCCGTTCATGATCGCGATCATCTACTTCGCAGCCTACCAGGCGACGCAAAGCTGGGGCGATCTCGCCGCGCTGTTCGTGCTGGGTGTGCTCGGCATGTACATGAAGCGCTTCGGGTGGTCGCGGCCGGCGCTTCTGATCGGATTCGTGCTCGCGATGCGGCTCGACGCGGCGGTCTACCAGTCCGTGCAGGTCTACGGCATGAGTTTCCTCGAACGCACCGGCGTGCAGGTCATGCTCGCCCTGATCGCCGTGTCGGTTTTTCTCGCGTTTCGCTTCAAGCCGTCCCGGGGGCCGTTGACGCCCGACGGGCCGCACGCCCCCATCGACCGGACGCCGCAGTTGATCTTCCTGGGACTGATCACCGCGTGCGTCGCGTACGTGATCTACGAGATGTCCCGGCTCACCTTTCTCGGCCGGGTTTTTCCCCTGTCCGTGGCGCTGATCACGCTCGTCCTGCTGGTGGCGGCATTCGCGCTGTCGCTGCGCAAACGGCCGTCGTACTTGCTGCAGGACAGCGAACGCGAATGGTCCGCCGGCGAACGGCCGGTGCACTCGGATCTTCATTTCCAGGGCTGGATGCTGGGACTGCCGGCGACGGTCGCCGTATTCGGCTTCGTGCTCGGCATTTTCCTCTACATCAGCATCTTCCTGCGTCTGAAGGCGCACGTGGCGTGGCCGCTGGCCGCGCTGGGCGCCTCAGGCGCGGTAGTTTTGTTCAGCCTGCTGTCCCACGTGCTGGTTCTGGACTACCCGGGGGGAATCCTGCAGTCGCTCATCGAGATGCCGTGGCCGTTTAACTAGCGGCCACACATCATTCGAGCGCGCTGCGCGCCCACTCGGCGCAGCGCAGGACGCGCTCATCGTCGTCGTAACAGCCGACGAACTGCACGCCGAGCGGTAATTCCTTGGGGCCGCGGCCGGCGGGAATCGTCACGCACGGCACGCCGAGGAGCGTCCAGTTGCGGTTGAAAAGCGAGCTGCCGGTGCTGCTGATTCCTTCGGGCGCCTCTCCCGGCGCGCTCAGGGTGAGAAGCACGTCGATGTCCGCGAACATTCCCGTGAACGCCTGCCGGCACTCCCGCGCATGGCGCATCGCTGTGCGGTAGGGCTCCGGCGGCATCGTCCAGTGCTCTTCGAGCTTGTTCCTCAGGTAATCGCTCAGCAGTTCCGGATGGGTGAAGCGCTCGGGGGCGAGCGCGCGGGCCGCTTCGAAGTTCATGATCAGCATCTGCTCGTCGTAGAGGCGGTCGAAATCGGGCGGCAAGTCAAACTCGCGTATCAGGGCGTCGTGCCTCGCGAGCGCGGTTGCGGCGTTTTCCAGCGCACTCTGCGCGGCGGGAGAGGCCTCTTTCCAGCGCGAAGTGCGGCAGAGGCCGATGCGCGGCGGCTGCGCGAGCCGGGTGGACAAATCGGGCATGGGCCGCGCCGACACCGCGTTCACGAGCAGCGCGCAGTCTTCGACCGTGCGCGCCATGACGCCGATGGTATCGAGCGATTCGGCGAGTTGTTTCAGGCCCGCGCGGTTGATCGTGCCGTAGCTCGGCTTGTAGCCGGCGATGCCGCAGTAGGCGGCGGGCCGGATGGTGGAGCCGCCGGTCTGGGTGCCGAACGCGAGCGGCGTCATGAAATCGGCGACCGCCGCGGCCGAGCCGCTCGACGACCCGCCCGGCGAGTGGGCGAGGTTGTGCGGATTGCGCGCAGGCCCCGGCGTGCGCGAAGCGAACTCGGTGGTGACGGTCTTGCCGAGCACGATGCCGCCGGCGCGGCGCACCATCGCCACGCACGCCGCATCGGTGCGCGGGCGGTGGCCGCGATAGATCGGCGAGTTGTACTGTGTGGGCATGTCGGCGGTGTCGATCACGTCCTTGAAGCCGACCGGCACGCCGGCGAGCGCGCCTTCCGCTTTCGCTTTGTCGCTGGCTCGCGCCTGCGCGAGCGCGCCTTCGGGATCACAATGGACCCAGGCCTGCACTTCGCCATCGCGCTGCCGGATGCGCTCGAGACAAGCGGCGACGAGTTCTTCGGAAGAGATTTCGCGCGCGGCGATGCGCCGCGCGGCTTCGGCTGCGGTGAGATGATTGAGGTCGTTCATGGTGTGGGGTGGACGGTCATTCTGTTGCGGACTCTTATTCAGAGGCGTGGTCAAAGTGTAACATCCGGCGCACAAAGGTTCGCCGGCGGGATGGGAGTCATGAGCGAAAATGCCGGAAACAGCGAAGGCGGCAAGGCGGCGCGCGGCCTGGCTGGAATCGCGCTCCTCGCCGCCGCCCTGAGTTCGGGATGTGCCCAATTGGGCGAGTTCGCTCGCGGCGTGGACCATGAGCGGGCGGCGCTTCTAGCCGAAATCCGGGCGTTCGAGCGCGAGCTCGGTTTCCGGAAAACAGACAATTTCCGCGCCTTCTCCCGGGAACGTGAGGCGTATTCGTTCTGCGGTTACGCATCGCGCCTCCACCTGCCGTACTCCTACGAGGATCCGGCGATCCGATGGCTCGATTCGGTGACGGAGGAGGACTGTCGCAAGCTCGGCCGCGACGCCGACGTCCACTTCGGCGCGGTGGAGGCGCAAGGCGAGCGCGGAACCGCGGTTACCACCTCCATGGCCGCCGGCACGCTGGACCGCTTCCTCTACCTCGTCATCCACGAGGATTGCCACGATCAGTTCGACTTCCCGTACGGCATCGAGGAGGCGCTTTGCAACCTCATCGCGTACAAGGCGATGGTGGCGTTCGGCGAGAGGAAATTCGGCGCCTCCGCCGGCGAGAACCGCGCGATCCGGGGCTACGCTGACGGGCAGTCCAGGCATACCCGCGTGGTAATAGGCTATTACGAACAGCTCGTGGCGCTCTATGCGCGCCACGAGCGGGTGCAGATTTTACCGGAGGCGCTGCTGCGCGAACGTGCCGCGATCTTCAGCCATGCGGAACGTGCGCTCGGCTGGGGGCCGGGCGATATGAACAACGTGGTCATCGCCAACGACATGACGTACCGGCGTCATTACCCGTTCCTGGAAAGCGTATACGATGCGCTGGGACGCGACTTGGCGCGGGCGGTCGCTTTCTTCAGATACGTGGACAGGATCAAGCCATCGCGCGCGGCCCTCAGGAAGCGGCACGGCATCGCCACCGAAGAGCGCGTGGAATTCATCCGGGCCTACGAGGCGGCGGTGGTGGAAACCGTCAGGAAGGCCCTTGCCGAATCAGGCGCGGCTGAAGTTGCGGGCTGAATGCGCGAACGGGCACGCCTACTCCAGCCTGATTCCCGCGGTTTGAATGACTTTCGCGGTGCGCGCCATGTCGGTGTTGATGAAGCGGGCGAATTCTTCCGGCGTGCTCGTATGAATGTCAAAACCGATCGCGGTAAAGCGGTCCTTGAGATCCGGCGTGGCGAGTATGGCAACGATTTCCCGGTTGAGCGCATTCACGATGGGCTGCGGGGTGCCGGCGCGCGTTACCACGCTGAACCAGGTCCCGCCCCGGTAGCCCTGCAGCCCGGCCTCTCCGGTCGCGGGAATATCGGGCCAGTTAGGATGACGCTTCTCGGCGGCGAACGCGAGAATCTTCGCTTTGCCGCTTTTCGCGTGCGGCAGGACGGTCGCAGCCCCGGTAATGATGAGTTGCACCTGGCCACCGAGTACAGCTGTCATCGCCGGTCCGGATCCCTTGAAAGGCACGTGCAGCAGCTTGATGCCCGCCATGGATTCCAGCAGCGCGCCGGCAAGGTGATTGGTCGAAGCGGTACCGGGCGTCCCGTAGGCGAGGGTTCCCGGGTTGGCCTTGGCCAGCGCGATCAGCTCCTTGATCGAAGTCGCCGGCAGCGATGGATGGGCGCCGATTACGTAGGGGAAATAGACGACGGGCGTGATCGGCGCGAAATCGCGCACCGGTTCGTACGGAAGCCTCGGGTAGAGCTGCGGGTTGATCGATAGCGTCGTCTGCGTCGCGAGCAGGATGGTGTAGCCGTCCGGGGCCGCTTTCGCAACCAGTTCGGCGCCGATGATCGTGCTCGCGCCGCCGCGATTGTCGACGACCACCTGCTGCCCCCAGCGTTCGCTCAACTTGCCGGCAATCCCCCGCGCGACTATGTCGGTGGTGCCGCCGGGCGGGTAGGGCACGACGAAGCGTATGGGTTTGGTAGGATAGGCGGGCGCCTTTTGCGCGTGGGCGGGAAGCCACGCCAGGGCATTAAGCACTGTAACGAGACTCGCGGACACTACACCTTGTTTCCAGTTCACATTCTCTCCCAGCCGGCTAGTCGGTGCGCAGGCCGGCGGCGCGGGCGACTTTGTCCCACTTCGCGACCTCGTTCCGGAGAAACGCACCGAATTCAGCGGGACTCTGGACCATAGGCCGCGAGCCGTCCGAAGCGAGATGATTGACGATCTCCGGCGCGCCGATCGCCCGGACGAGCTCACCGTGCAGGCGCTCGATGATTGCGGGTGGGGTGCCCGTCCGTACCACGATGCCGTTCCAGATGAGCAGCTCGTAGCCGGGGACGCCCGCTTCGGCGAGGGTGGGAAAACCGGGGAGCAACGGCCAGCGCTCGGCGCTCGTAACGCCCAGATTCCTGATGCGCCCCGCCTTGACATGCGGCAGCGACGAGATCGGATTGGTGAACGCAGTCATCACTTCCCCCGAGAGCAATGCGGTGGTAACGAGCGCGCTGCCTTTGTACGGGACGTGGACCATGTCCACCCGTGCGAGCAGCTTGAACAGTTCTCCGCCGAGATGAGAGCCGCTGCCCATTCCCGCGGAGCCGAAGGTGACCTGCGCCGGTTTTGCGCGCGCCAGCGCGATCACTTCCTTCACGGACTTGACCGGCAGCGAGGCATGGACGATCAGCGCGCCGGGCACGACCGCGAGGCGGGTGATGGGGGCGAAATCCCTGAGCGTATCGAACCGCAACTTCCTGACCAGGGCGGGCGCTGAAGTGAAAGTGGTGCTCGCGAGATAAAGCGTGTAACCGTCGGCGGGGGCCCTCACGACCGTTTCGGACGCGATCGACCCGGCGCCGCCGGGGCGGTTTTCAACGATGAGCTGCTGACCCAGACTCTCGGTGAGCTTTTTTCCGACAAGGCGCGCCACCGTGTCGTTGCCGCCTCCCGGGGCAAGCGGCACCAGCAATCGCAGCGGCTTCGTCGGATATTCCTGTGCGTTCGCCGGGACGGCGGCAGACAGCATCGCGCAAAATCCCGTCATTGCCCATCTGAAGCTCGACCGAATCCGGACACGCATCGGAATGTCTCGTTCTCCCGGCTTCAGATGCTGCGCGTCCTGCCGCCGTCGACGTTGATGGCGCAGCCGCTGATCAGGCCGGCGCGTGCGGAAGCGAGGAAAACGGCGAGATCCGCAATGGCTTCCGGCGTGATCACTTTTCCGAGCGGGACTTCACGCAGGAGATATTTTTCCGCTTCTTCGGCGGAGCAACCGCGCTCGCGCGCCGTGATGGTGACGAGCTCGGTCCAGCGCCGCGTCGCCGTCGATCCGGGTGCGATGGCGTTGACCGTGATGCCGAACGGGCCGAACTCGTTCGCCATCGCCTTGGTGAGGCTCAAGGTGCCGAAGTTGATCGGACCCGACATCATGGAATGCGCTTCCGGCTCGCGCCCGCGCGTGCCGGAGATGTTGATGACGCGTCCCTGGTCCGATTGCTTGAGATAAGGGAGGGTTTCCCGCGTCATGCGGATCAATCCGAGCGGCTTGACTTTGAAATAGCGCTCCCACGCATCGTCCGGGATTTCATTCAGCCTGCCGCGGTGGGCGCCGCCGGCGCAATTGACGAGAATGTCCACACCGCCCAACTGGCGGGCTGCCGCATCGACCGCCGGCTTGACGGTGTCAGGCTGTTCGAAGTCGAGCCGCACCACGACGATTCGCAGTCCCGCATGGCGTTCCCGCAAGTCGTCCGCGATCGCCTTGCAGCGCTTCTGGTCACGCCCGAAGAGCGCAAGGTGGATGCCTTCGGCGGCGAAGGCGCTGGCGATCGCGCGGCCGATACCCCGGCTTGCGCCGGTGACGAACGCCTTTCTGCTCCCGAGTCCGAGTTTCATATCTCCTGCTGCCGGTAAGGCGCGGCGTTCAGCCGCGGCGATTTTTCAGATACTGCGCGTTCACGCAGTTGTCGAGTCTGCCGTCGCGCAGATAGTAATATGCCGTCTCGATCGCTTTGCGCCGCAGGTCCACGAAGGCATCCGGGCTGTAAAACCCCACATGGGGGTTGAGCAGCACGCGGCCGCGGATCCACGGCTCGTTCGCCTGCCACGCGGCCACCAGCGGATCGCCGAGCGCGGCCGGTTCTTCCGGCAACACGTCGAGCCCGACGGCGGCGAGCCGGCCGCTCTTGAGACCTTCGAGCAGGGCAGCGGTGTCGCAGATCGGCCCGCGCGCGGTATTGATGAGATAGGCCCCCGGCTTCATCGCGGCGACCGCCGCCGCATCGATCATCGCGTGCGTTTCATCGGTGAGCGGCGCGTGGATGGTTACCACGTCGGAAAGTCCGAGCAGTTCCGCAAGAGTGCGCGCCCGGGCAAAGCCGAACGCGAGTTCGGCGCCGTTGGGGAGAAAGGGATCGTAGAAGGCGACCTGCATTCCGAACCCACGTGCCCGCAGGGCGGAGGCAGTGCCAATGCGGCCGAGACCGATCACGCCGAACAATGCGCCGCGCAGGCGCCGCGCGGTGACGCTGTGCACATGCGTCCAGCCGCCCTTCAAGTCGGCGCGCAACGCGGCATCGCACGCCGCGGTGCCGCGCGCAAAGGCGAGCATCATGGCGATCGCCGAATCGGCGACCTCCGTCGTGCCGTAGTCCGGCACGTTGCAGACCGCGATGCCGGCTGCGCCGCACGCCGCGAGATCCACGACATCGAAGCCGACGCCGTTGCGCACCACGACGCGCGCTCGCTTCAGATGCGAGACGACTTTGGCATCGATGGGAACGCGCCGCACGATGATGCCGTCGCAGCTTTCCCAGGCGCTCAAGTCTATGTCCTCGAAGCGGTCCTTGCGCGGATTGAGGAGAACGGCATCGGGGCCGGTCACCTCGCGTTCGATGTCGAGCTGCGAGGACCGGCTGTCCGGAAAAAGCAGGGTCAAAGTCACGTGAGTCGCTCTTCGGCCGATTATCGAGGCTCGAGGCCGGCCGCGCGCACCACCTTGGCCCACTTGTCGGTTTCGCTGCGCATGAAGCGCGCGAATTCCTCCGGCGTGTTGCCCACCGGTTCCGCGCCGTCGGCTGCGAATTTTTCCTTGACCGCGGGGCTGTGTAGGACGCCGGTCATCGCGCCGTGCAGCTTGCCGATGATTTCCCTGGGCGTTTTCGCCGGTGCGAAAAGACCATACCACTGCACGGCCTCGTAACCCGGAACGCCGGCTTCCGCGACTGTCGGGAGACCCGGCAAAGCATTGTTCCGCTTCGTGCCAGTCAGGCCCAGCGCGCGCAGGCGTCCGCTTCGGATGTGGGGGAGTCCGGCAAGCATCGTCGAGGTCGCCGCAACGACCTGTCCGGCGATCAGGTCGACCATGGCCGGGCCCAGGCCCCTGTAGGGGATGTGGACCATTTTGATCTTCGTCATGCTGAGAAACAGCTCCATCGAGAGATGCGGGTTCGTGCCCGGGCCGGCCGAAGCATAATTGAGCTCTCCGGGGCGCTTCTGCGCGAACGCGATCAGTTCCTTCACCGTTTTCACCGGCAATGAGGGATGCACGACGAGGATATTGGGCGCCGAGATCGCCTGCGTGACGGGAGCGAGGTCGCGCATCGCGTCATAAGGCAGCTTCTTGTGCATAGAAGGCAGGATGGCGAGGGTGGAGATGCCCATCAGCAGCGTATAGCCGTCGGGTGTGGATTTCGCCACGACGTCATTGCCGATGATGGAGCCTGCTCCCGGTCGATTGTCGACGACTACCGTCTGCCCGAGCCGCTCGGTGAGCCGGGGTGTGATCAACCGCGTCAGGATGTCCGTGCCGCCGCCGGGCGAGGAGGGCACGATGATCCGCACCGGGCGGCTGGGATAATCCGCCTGTCCGAACGCCGCGCCCGCTGCAGTCGCGAGCAACGCCACGCCAAGCATGCGTCCTGCTTTTCGAAGCTTCATGGTGAACCTCCTCTCGTTATGGGTCTTCTGGTTATGGTTTTGGACCGCGGCGGGTCAACTCGCTGCGTATCTCGCGCAGCTTCGCCTTGATCCGCGCGGCATTATCGTTGCCGATGCGCATCAGGATCTTCTGGCCCGCCGAGCGTGACTCGAAGTCGGGATCGGCGAACTGGTAGAAGACCTTGGGCTGGACGAGCTTGACCGCAGCCGGCACCTCCGGCGCGGCGAGCAGGTGGTCGATCACCTCGACCAGGCGGTCGTTGAAATAGCCCTTCGGGTATCCCAGGTCCTGATAGGCCTGCTGGAACAGGGGATAGAAGCGGACGTAGAGCGCTACGAGTTTTCCGCTGTCGACGGCTTCCGCCAGTTGCACGTAAGGCGTGTAACGCGCGGCGTTGTCCGGATTCAGGGTGAGTCCCTCGCCTTTGCCGGTGACGCGGAATTTTCCGGCAGCCGGCTTCACCGGCATGAGCCGCAAGGCGACCTTCTGGCGGGGCAGATTGTCGATCGTGGCGACCACGCGACGGATGAACTCGTTCAGGTGGAAGAACTGTTCGAGCGCTTTATCGCTCCACAGCCCGCCGAGCGCTTCCTTCACGGCGGGGTCGCTCTCGTTGAGCGGCGGCAGGGGCTTGGCCGGCGCTTCCTCCTGAATCGGATAGCGGATCTCCGGTTCGGCGGGAGGCGCGGGCGCCTTCGGCTCGACCACGGGCGGAGGCGTGAACCGCGGTGGCTTCCTCTGCGCTGCGTAGTACAAGACGGAGCCGATAACACCCACGGCCAGAATCAGAACCAACCACCAGATCGTCTTCACGGGCTGTCCCTGCGGGCTTTGAGGAGTCACTTGACAGATTACCACGGGTCGGTGCGCGCCGCCCCCGTTCGGCTTGCGCGCGCGATGGCGATCGGATAAAACAGAGCGCGAGAGTCGATCAGCGTATCGGGGAGGCCTTCATGATCAGGGGAACGTCAGGGTCTGTGCTGTTCCGCAGCGAGCGGAACCTAACGTGCGGGAAGGCTGCGGCGCTACTGCTCGCATTGTGCCTGACAAATTTCGGGTTCGCGGCGGAGGAGTTTCCGGCGCGCCCGGTGCGGATGCTCATTCCCTTCCCGGCGGGCGGCCCGGCGGATTTCGTCGGCAGGCTCTTCGCGCAGAATCTCACTGACCTGTGGGGCAAGCAGGTGGTCACGGACAACCGGCCCGGCGCTTCCGGTGTCATCGGCACGGAGATTGCAATACGGTCGAACCCCGACGGTTATACCCTGCTGTTTGGATCGACGAGCACCTTTGCGGTCAACCTCGTGCTCATCAGGAAGCTGCCCTATGACGTGTTCCGCGACCTCCAGTTGATCGGGCTGGTGGCGAACGCCCCGCACGTGCTCGCCGTGCGCGCCAGTCTGCCGGCGAAAGACGTGAAGGAGCTGATCGCGCTGGCGAAAAAGCAGCCCGGCAAATTCAGCTTCGCCTCCGCCGGGCCCGGCACGATCGTTCACATGGCGGGTGAACTCTTCAAGTACCACGCGGCGATCGACATCCTGCACGTGCCCTTCAAGGGCGGCGCACCGGCGACGGTGGGATTGCTCGCGGGGGAAGTCGACATGCTCGTCAACGATCTGTCAGCCGTGCTCGCGCACGTGAAGAGCGGCAAGATGAAGGCGCTCGCTGCGGCCCACACCCGTCGTCTCACGCCTCTGCCCGACGTGCCGACGTTCGCGGAACTCGGACTGCCCGGCATCGTGTCGAGCACATGGTGGGGCATCGGCGTTCCGGTGCAGACCCCGGCCTCCGTCGTGACCCGGATCGCGGCGGCTCACAACAAGGTGGTTGCGCGCGCCGACTACAGCGAGCGCCTCGCAGTGCTCGCGATGGAGCCGTTGATCCTCACGCGCGAGCAGACCAATGCGTTCATCAAGGCCGAGATCGAAAAATGGCGCAAGGTCGCGACGGCGGCGAACGTGCAGATCGACTAACCGTCAAGCCGTCGACACTCGTCATTCAGAGCGACGGCGGGTCTTCGCGCACGACCTGCTCGGCGAACCGCATGTCGACGCACTCTTCGTAGGCGAGCCGGGTCCGGATGTGGCCGGCGGCGAGCATCGCATCGCGCAGCCATTCGAGGCCTTCGCGCCGCATCACGGGATTCGCGTTCCAGAGCGAGAGTGCCTTGTAATCATTGCAGCACGCGGCCAGCGCCGGCACCGCGATATCGGGGAGGTAAGCAGCGATCGCTTCCGCCAGATCGCGCCCGTCGTGCGCCGCGATCCACTTCTGCGTCCGGTACATCGCGCGCGTCATGCGCAGCACGGCGTCCGGATTCTGCTCGATGAAACTGCGCGTCGTATTGAAGGTGGTGTAGGAGGTGAGCCCCCGGTTCGCGGCCGCGTACCAGATGTGGCCCGCCCCCGCGTCGACCAGATTCCGGGCATAGGGCTGGAACACCTGGATTACGTCCACTTCGCCTGCGGCGAGCGCTGCCGCGTTCTCTGCCATGGTTCGCGCCGGCGCGCGGCTGATCGTCGAAGGGTCGATCCCGACGCGGCGCAGGTCCTGCTGAAGACAGATCCACGGGGTGGGCACTTCGCTCACCGTCGCGAGTTTCTTTCCCACCAGGTCCTGCAGCCGGAAGCGGGGATTCGGTTCGCGTCCCAGCAGGAAGAACGGGTCGCGGCCCACCACCTCACAGAAGGCGGCGTATCCGCCGTGCGGATCCTTGTCGAGCGCGGCCATGACGCGCAATGGCCCGCCCCACGAAACGTCTCCCGCGCCTGCGGCGAGCGTCGTGAGCGTCTTCTCGGCCGCCTCCGACATCCTCATGGTGACGTCCAGTCCTTCCGCTTCGTAAGCGCCGAGGGCGGCGGTGGCGTAGAACGGCGCGTAGAACACCGCACGGAAGTTCTCGATCAGCGTGATCCGCATTCAGACTCTCCTTTCCCGGAGAGTATAAACGGATCGACGCCGGAGTTTTCAAAGACGCCGTCTTGCGCGGCATGCGCCCGCGAACGGCGGGTCGGCGGGCCTCAGACGAGGGCCGCCGTTCCACACACAGGCTCAATGAGCGGTGCGCTCGCCTTCCTCGAGCAACGGGATGATGACCCGGTCGAAGGCATCGTGCCAGGCCTGCGCCGCTGCATCCGTCCAATGATTGCCGAGGTGCTCGCCCAGCACCTCGGTGAACACCGTGGCGAAATTGTGCATGTCACGTGGCTGGAGATCATACGGCCGGTGGGCGCTCCCGACCTTGTGCAGACGCGGGGCGACGAGGTCCTCCTCGTCGGAAAAACGCGCCACCAGCGCAATCGTCTGCGCCATTTTGTCCAGGTGGCCGGCATCAAGCTTGTGGGGAAAGAACTTTCGATAGCCGGGGAAACGCTCGAATAACCGCTCGTAAAATGCCCCGATGAATCGGGTTTGGCCATTCCCGAGAGCGTCCCACGTTTCAGCAATAGGCTCAGTTTTCATTGCGAATGCCCTCACTTTGCACGCACGCATGAGAAGTATGCACGCGAGAGGGCGCGGGGCTTTTGATCTGGGTCAAGAAACCTTCGAGGCGATCCACGCCGCTCCCGCCTGCCTCAGGCGCGCACGCTGCGTTCCACTCAGGCCGCGCGGATCGAATCGGTAGCGGTAATGCAGGTCGACGATTTCCGCGAGTGCGCCGCAGTCGACCGGCGCATCGGCGCGAAGTCGGGCGAGCCAGTCGCCGGCGGTTTCATGCACCCGCCGACCCCAGCCCAGTTCCCCCATCCTCTGCTCGATGCGGTACAACTCCGAATCGGCGCCCGGCCAGGGGGTGGTCATGATCGGTTGTCCCGGTGCAACGTTGTTGATTTTTCGCCGGCTGCGGTAAAGCCGCCAGGCGATCCACAGCGCGAACGGAAAGACGACGATAAACGCAGCGCTCAGCAGCGTTTGTCCACTGCTGTTGTTCCAGGCCTGTGCGGCGCGAAAGCGCATCCACGACACGATGTCGAGCACGCCGGTCCATGCGCCGGAAGCGCTCGCCTCGATGACGGCCCAGGTCGGCGGCGTGGTGTCGACCTCGATCCATGCGCCGTCCACGTGCGCGCGCACCCACGAATGCGCGTGGCGTTCGCGCACGACCCAGGCATTTTCCAGTGTGCTGGACTCCAGAACCGCGAAGCCGGTGGCGTAGCGAGCGGGAATACCGGCTGCGCGCAACAGCAATGCCGTGGCAGTCGCGAAGTACTCGCAGTGGCCGGCGCGCGAGCGCAGCACGAAGTCCACGATGGGTGACGCGTTACGCGCGGCGGATTCCTGAAATGCGGCGTACTGAAAGCCCTCGGCGAAATAACGTCGCACGCGCGCGACCGCTGCGCCGGGCGTCATCTCGTTCAATCCCAGTTCCGACGCCAGCGCCGCGAATGCGGCGTGCTCCGCGCGGGCGATACGCAAATCTTCCGCCGCAGGCGCGCCCTCCACCGCCCGGCCGGCTGTGTACGCCGCCTCATAACTGAAAAACCCGGGATCGCGTTCGATCTGCACGGCGCCGAGGGGATTGCGCTTCATCGTCTTCGCCACGAGCTTTTCGACCGTGACGGTCCCGGCGGGGAGGCTCAGCACGGGGTTGCGCTGTACCGAATAGTCGTGAATCACGATCCGCGCCGACGGTCTCCCGGCTGGTTCGAGCACCCAGTTGTCCGGACGCGGGGATGAAGAGACCGCGCCGAATTTGGCGCTGCGTGCGAACCAGGAAGCTCCGGCGTAAGTGTTGTAACTGGCGCGGTGCAGCAGCCGCGGCGGGCCGACGCCGTCCCCGGCAGCGACGCGCAGTACGATGGTGTCCGATTGCTTGAGCGCCCCGATGTGTCCGATGTCGGTCGTGCTGCGATAAGGATCGGTGCGCGAGCCGGCGCCGGAGAGCCATTCCGGGACCTGTGCCTCGAGCCAGAGCTGGGCTTCATGCAATCCGTACTGCAATCCGTAACCGAGCGCGACCGCGATCGAAAACGCGATCCCCCAGGCGCCGACGCGATACGACCCGGGACGGATTCTGACCAGCGGCCAACTGGCGAGCGCTACGAGCCCGATATAGAACCACTCGTCGCGAACGTTGGCGGCGCTCGCGGCGATGAGCCACATCACGTAATACGGAAACCACGGATCAAAGCCCGCCGCCCGGCGCGGCGGGTTGCGGCGCAGGCTCCAGAACAGCACGCGCAGGTCCATGCGTTCGGACGTGCCGTAGGCGTGCGCGAGCGCGAGCGGCAGCAGCGCGAGCGGCCACCACTGGAAGAGCAGGATGATCGCGCGCGGATTGCCGTAGGTCACGTAGAGGTAACCCCCGAGCACCACCGCCAGCACCGTGCAGAAATCGGCTACGCGGTAGAGCTGCGCCGGCGCAAGATCCCAGCGCAGCGGCAGGCGCCACGCCGCCACGAGCGCAATCGCCACCGGCGCCGCAACGATCCACATGCCGGTCTGCCAGCCCCAGAAGGCGATGGCAGCGGCAAGCATGAGCGGGTGCATCTTCACAGGTGGGCGAGCCCCTCCTGGACTTTTCCGGGTTCGATAAAGTGCAGCCACGGCGCGCGCTCGGTCGCCGGCGCCGCCGTCACCACGATGACGAGCAACGGCAGGCCCAGCGCGCGGAGCGCGCGGATGAACCCGGTGCGCGCGTCATCCCACGCGAGCAGGAGGCAGATGCCACCGGTCAGTGCAGCGCGCCGCGCGAGAACCGCGTCGTGCAGCACGCGAAACGGCTTGGTGCCGCAGGCCTGGACGCCGGCGAGAATTTCGAGCAGGCTGCCGCTCGGCATCTGCCCGCGGCCGGCCGTGTAGCAGTACGTCTCAGTGCCCGCGAACATGAGGTCGAGCAGGCATTCCTGGGTGTTGACGGTGCAGGCGAACGATGCCGCGATCGATACCGCCTCTTCGAATGCCCTGGCGCGCCCGGCGCCGGCGAAAGTATCGAGCACCAGCGCGTGGCGCTCGAAGAACTCGTCCTGATATTCGCGCACGATCGGCTCGCCGGCGCGCGCGAAACTTTTCCAGTGGATGCGCTGCAGCGGGTCGCCCGGCCGGTAATCGCGCAGGCTCACGAATTCCTCCGAATTGCCGACCGAGGCGGCGAGCGCGACACCGCCCGGCTGATACTTGCGAGTGCCCGGCAGCACGACCCGCGGCAGCGCGTAGCGGCGCGGCAGCACCAGCAGGTTCGCGCCCTGCGCGTGGCGGGACAGCCCGCGGAAGAGCCCGAGAGGATCCGCGCGCGCGACGGTGAGTCCGCGAAAATGCTGGCTCCCGCGCCGCAGCGCTTCGCCGTGCGCGGCGATCTCGACCGTGGCGCCGGGCGCGATGGCCGGCAGCGGTATCTCGTCCACTTCACAGGTGATGCGCTCGGCGATCAGACGTTTCCACGCGCGGTACGTCGGAAATCTGAGCCGCGCGCGGAATTCGGCGAAACCGGGGCGCGGATCGGCGAGGTCTTCGAGCAGCGCGAGCCCGTCGCGCGGCGACTTCCCGAGATTGGAAACGGCAATGCGGTAGTTGAACCGCTCGCCCGCGGTGACGACGCGCGGCAGAGCGCGCCGCACCGCATAACTTCCCCGCTGAAGGAACGCGCCGATCATCGCGACGGCGATGAGCGCCGCTGCCAGCGCAAATATCCTGTAGGCGATGGTCTGCTGCGTATCGACGCCGAGCGCCGCAGCGGCGATCAACGCGCCGCCGACCACCATCCCGGCGCGGGTGAAGCGGCGTTCGATCACGCGCTGCGCGGCGGCAACCAGGCTGAATGCGAAATGCGAAAGCTTCCACATGCGCCGCGCTGGCGTTCAGGACGGGACGGGGATCGACTTCAGCAGGTCCACGACGATGTCCTGCGCGGTCACGCCCGAAAATCTCGCCTGGGGACCGAGGAGAAGGCGATGCGCGAGCACCGCCACCGCCATGTCGCGGATATGGTCCGGCTTCACGTAATCCCCGCCCTGCACCAGCGCGAGCCCCTGCGCCATGCGGGTGAGCGCAAGGGAGGCGCGCGGGCCGGCGCCGAGCTGCACGGATGGCGCGCTGCGCGTCGCGCGGGCGAGTCTCACCGCGTAGTGCTTGAGTTCATCGCTCACGCGCACGTCCTTCACCCGCTGCTTGAGCCAGCGCACTTCCGCCGCGTCCACGCATGGCGCAATGGCCTCGAGCGGATGCCTTCGCTCCTGCGCGCTGACGATTTCGACCTCGGTTTCTGCGCTCACATAACCGAGAGACAGCCTGAGGGCGAAGCGGTCCATCTGCGCTTCGGGCAGGGGATAGGTGCCGCGCAGTTCGACCGGGTTCTGGGTGGCGATGACGAAGAACAGATCGTCGAGCACGTGGGTCTTGCCTTCGATGCTGACCTGGTTTTCGGCCATGGCCTCGAGCAGCGCCGACTGGGTGCGCGGGCTCGCACGATTGACTTCGTCGGCCAGCAGTATCTGCGTGAAGATCGGTCCGGCGTGGAAATGAAAACTCTGGTCCTTCGGATTGAACACCGACACGCCGAGGATGTCGGAAGGCAGCAGGTCGGGCGTGAACTGCACCCGCCGGAACTCCGCTCCCACGCTTTTCGCGAGCGCTTTGGCCAGAGTCGTCTTGCCGGTGCCGGGGTTGTCCTCGAGCAGCACGTGACCGCTCCCGAGAAACGCCGCGAGCACCTTCTCGAGCGTCTGAGTCTGCCCCGCTATTACGCGCTCGATATTGGCGCGCATCCGCGCGGCGAGTGCCTGCGGCGCAACACGCGGGGTGATGTCCTGATCGTTCATGCGTATTCTTCTGCCGCGATCGATCCGGCGCGGCTAACCCCCTGGGTGTCGGTCAGAGCGCCGCCGGCGCGCGCGCTTCCACGGCGTAGACGTCGGTGATGCGGCGCAGACCCTTGAACTCGATCGCGTTGCCGCAGCCGTCGGTGACGGTCATCAGCATCTGCTCGCGCACCGTGCCTTTCTGCGTGACCATGGGTTCGTTGATAAACTCCGCGCCGTGCTTCACCAGCCGGTCGGCGGTTTTCTGAAAATCATCGAGCGTCATGACGACGCCGAAGTGCCGCAGCGGCGTCCTCCTGTTGTCGCCAATCTTCGCGCCCGTCTGGCCCACGACTTCCGCGGGGGCAAGGTGGGCCACGAGGTGATGGCCGAAGAAGTTGAAGTCCGCGCGCCCGGGCAGCTTGCGGCCCTCGGGGCATTGCAGCACCGCGCCGTAGAACCGCCGGGCGCGATCGAGATCGCTCACGGCGAACGAGAAGTGAAAAAGGGTGCTCGGTGTGCTGTCGCTCATGCCGCTCCTCCGGTCGGTCTCTCAGGCATGAGCGATGCTACACAGGCGCATGCTGCCGCGCAATGGCGACAGGGCCGAAGCGATGCGATCTGCAGCTCTCTCCACCGTGGAGGGCGCGCCCCTGCCGCGTCCCGACCATTGTGAAGTCCGGAGGCAGCCGGCGGCCCGAAGTGGTATGGTCTTCCGCATTGTGTTCAAATTATGCACGGAAGGAGGGAGGCCATCATGAAAACGTTCTCCAGCACCATCCTTTTGCTTGTTGCGACCCTGTGGACGGGCGCGGCGTTCGCTCAGGCCCAGTGCGCGAACCGCGGCGACCTCGATCAGCGCTACTGCGATGAAGACGGGGACCTCGTGGCCGACCGGCCCAAGGACCAGAAGGCATGGCAGAACCCCTCTACGCTGATCTTCTCCTATACGCCAGTGGAGGACCCGGCGGTCTACGAAAACGTGTTCGCCGATTTCATGGCGCATATCGCGAAGGTGACGGGCAAGCGCATCCGCTGGTTCCCCGCCGAATCCTATGCCGCGCAGGTCGAAGCGATGCGCTCCGGCCGGCTCCACATCGCCGGTGTCGCGAGCGGGCCGACGGCTTTCGCGGTCAACCTCGCCGGGTTCGTGCCGGTGGTCGCCATGCAGCGCGCCGATGGCAGCGTCGGCTACACGTTGCAGCTCATCACGCATCGGGACAGCGCCATCAAGACGCTCATGGATCTCAAGGGCAAGCGCGTCGCCCACGTCGCGCCGTCCTCGAATTCCGGCGACATCGCGCCGCGCGCGCTGTTCAAAGCAATGGGCGTGGAGCCGGGCAAGGACTACCCGGTGCTCTATTCCGGCAAGCATGACAACTCCATCATGGGTGTGGTGAACAAGGATTACGACGCCGCTCCCGTTGCGTCCACGGTGGTCGAGCGCATGCAGGGGCGCGGCATGTTCAAGCCCGGGACTCTGCGCGTGATCTACGAGTCCACGCCGTTCCCGCGCACCGCCTTTGGAGTCGCCCACAACCTTCCGCCGGAGCTCCACGAAAAGATCAAGGAGGCTTTTGTCTCGTTCGACTTCAAGAAGTCGAAGCTCGCCGCCGAATTCAAGGACATCGAGCGGTTCGCCGCGATCAGCTACAAGGAACACTGGCGCGACGTGCGCACGATCCAGAAGGCGAGCGGCGTCAGCTACACGCAGGAGAGCTTGAGCAAGCTCGGCAGGAAGTCGGACTGAGAGATGGCGGGCGTGTTACCCGCAGATGCGGCGCGCGAGAACAGCCGCGGCGCGCTGCTCGCGGTCGAGGCGCTCACCAAGGTCTATCCGGGCGGACAACGGGCGCTCGATGGCGTGAGTCTTGTCGTCGAGCGCCCCGAGATTGTCGCGATCATCGGTTCCTCCGGCGCAGGAAAGAGCACGCTTATCCGCTGCATCAACCGTCTGGTGGAACCCACTTCCGGGC
The DNA here is from genome assembly GCA_016202565.1 of Betaproteobacteria bacterium. Lineage (GTDB taxonomy): Bacteria > Pseudomonadota > Gammaproteobacteria > Burkholderiales > SG8-41 > DSOT01. The sequence goes on from JACQOK010000082.1 coordinate 20,424, forward strand.
AGATCTGGCTCGGCGCTGCGGAAATAGTCGGTGTGTCGCGCCGCGAGCTGCGCCGCCTGCGCCGGCGCATCGCGATGATTTTCCAGGAATTCAACCTGGTCGAGCGGCTCACCGTCATGGAGAACGTTCTGTCCGGACGGTTGGGCTCGGTGGGATTCTTCGCGTCGGCCTTCAGGCGTTTTCCGCCGCAGGATATCGCCGGCGCCTACGCGGTGCTCGACCGCGTCGGGCTCGGCGGATACCACGATACGCGCGCCGATGCGCTCTCCGGCGGTCAGCGCCAGCGCGTGGGTATCGCCCGCGCGCTCATGCAGAACCCCGATCTCCTCCTCGTCGATGAGCCGACCGCGAGTCTCGATCCGAAGACCGCACGCCAGATCATGCGCCTCATACGCGAACTCGCGACCGAGCGGCGCCGGCCCGCGCTGGTGAACATCCACGACGTTGCGCTCGCCCAGTCGTTCGCGGACCGGGTGGTCGGGCTCAAATCAGGGCGCGTCGCATTCGATGGACCGCCCTCCGCGCTCAGCGCTGAAACGCTGACGGAAATCTACGGCGCCGAGGACTGGAGCCAGACCATCCGGCGCGCGGACGACGAAACCGAGGGCCGCCAGTGAGCACCGGCGCAGCCGCTTATCCGACGACGTGGCGCCCGCCCGCGCTTTTCGGCAGCCGCGCGCGCCAGCGGCTCGCGCTCCTCGGCGTGCTCGCCTATCTCGTGTGGTCCGTATCCGATCTCAACGTCGACGTGAACCGCGTGCTGGCGGGGTTCCCGCGCGCGCTCGACATCTTCGGCCGCATGATCCCGCCCGACTTCACGCGCTGGCAGCTGCTCGCGACCGGGATGCTGGAGAGCGTGCAGATGGCGCTGGCGGCCACGCTGGCCGGCCTCGTGCTGAGCGTGCCGCTCGGGATCGCGGCCGCGCGCAACCTCGCGCCGCGCGCGGTGTACCTCGCGGCGCGCGGCCTCATCGTGCTCGGACGCACCTTGCACGAAGTCATCATCGCGATTTTCTTCGTGAAGCTCTTCGGCTTCGGACCGGTCGCGGGGCTGCTCACGCTCGCTTTCGCCTCCGCCATCTTCCTCGGGAAAATGCTCGCCGAAGACATCGAGAATGTGCGGATCGGCCCGGTGGAAGCGGTGCGCGCGACGGGCGCCGGATTCGGCCAGACCGTCGTCTACGCGATCGTGCCGCAGGTGCTTGCGCGGACCGTCGGCGTGATCATCTATCGGCTCGACGCGAATGTCCGCCATTCGACGGTGATCGGCATCGTGGGCGCGGGCGGCATCGGCCAGACGCTCTCCGCTTCGTTCTCGCGCTACGACTTCGATTTCGCGCTCGCGATCCTGCTTTCGATCATCGCGCTGGTTGCGCTCGGCGAGTGGTTCAGCGATTGGGTGCGGAGAAAGCTGCGGTGAGGACGATCGCGACCGCGCCGGACAAGCGCTATCCGGACGTGTGGCGCCGGCGCTCGCTGCGCGAGACGGTAACCGGCTGGCTGTGGACGGCCGCCATTGCATTCGCGGCCGCCTGGTCGGTGTCGGCGCTCGACATCGAGTGGGCGTTCTTCGTCGATGCGCACGAGCAGGCGCTGGACCTGGCGCAACGCATGTGGCCGCCGCGCTGGTCGTATTTGCCGGTGATCGTGCGGCCGCTCATCGAAACGATCCATATCGCAACGCTCGGGACGATGATCGCGCTCGTGCTGTCCATACCGCTCGCGTTTCTTGCGGCGCGCAACACGACGGCAAACGGGTTTACCTGGGCCATCGGGCGCGCGCTGCTCGTCGCGTCACGCTCGGTGAACACGATCATCTGGGGGCTCGTCTTCGTGGCGATTTTCGGCCCGGGCGCGGTCGCCGGCATTGCGGCCGTCGCCGCCCGCTCCGTGGGGTTTCTCGCGAAGCTCGTGGCCGAGGCGATCGAGGAGGCGGATCGCGGCCAGATCGAGGCGATCGAGGCGACCGGCGCGAGCACCGCCCAGGTGTACCTCGTCGGCATACTGCCGCAGGTCATGCCGGTGCTGATCGGCACGACGGTCTACCGCTGGGACATCAACGTGCGCGAATCGAGCGTGCTCGGTTTCGTCGGCGCGGGCGGCATCGGGCTCTATCTCTACGCGTCCATCAACCAGTTCGCGTGGCAGCAGGTTCTCGTCGTGCTGGCGGCCATTCTCGTGATCGTGCTGGTGAGCGAAGCCGTGTCGGCGTATATCCGTGCCCGCATCTCCTGAAGAACTCCCGGCCGCCAGCGAGTTCGGCGGCATTGTACCGGTCGCAGGCGTCGCTGCGCTCGCGCACGATTACCACGGCTTCATCCTGGATCAATGGGGCGTGCTGCACGATGGCACGCGGCCGTATGCGGGCGCGGCCGAATGCCTGCAGCGGCTGCGCGCGGCGGGAAGGCGCATCGTCGTGTTGTCCAATTCGGGCAAGCGCGAGTCGGACAATCTTCGGCTGATGGCGCGGATGGGCTTCGATACCGCGCTCATCGACCGCTTCATAGCGGGCGGTGAACATGCGCGCGGCGCCTTGCAGGCGCGCGCTGATCCCTTTCACAGCGCACTCGGGCGGCGTTGCTACGCGTTCACGCGCGGCGGCGACCGATCGCTGCTGGAAGGCATCGGACTCGAACTCGTGGATCGCATCGCGGAGGCTGACTTCATGGCCGTTATCGGCAACGATTCTCCGCGGCGCCTGGTGGGCGACTACGAGACCGAATTGCAGGCCGGGATCGCGCGCCGGCTGCCGATGATCTGCGCCAATCCTGACATCGCCCGTCTTACGCCGGACGGCATCACCGAAGCGCAGGGCGTGCTCGCGCGCCGCTACGAAGCTCTGGGCGGCGAAGTCTTCTATCACGGCAAGCCGTATCCGGCGATTTACGGCTCGTGTCTCGAAGCGCTCGCCTGTGCGCCGGACAAGGTGATCGCCATCGGGGATTCCATCGAGCACGATGTCCTGGGCGCCGCCCGCGTTGGCATACGCAGCGCGCTCATTCCGGGCGGCGTCCACGCGCCGGAACTTGGCATCGCCTGGGGCGAGCTGCCCACGTCGGAAGCGTGGCGCGCATTCGCCGTGCACGCCGCGGCGACACCGGATTACCTGCTTGCCGCATTCAACTGGTGATGCAGGTCAGAGCTTCGGATACGGGCGGCGGCTCACCATCACCTCGACCAGCGCGGGTCTTTGCTTCGTCGCGGCGAGACCCTGCCGCAGCGCGCCTTCGAGATCCCTGGGGTCGGTGACGCGGATGCCTTCGGCGCCGCAGGCTTTCGCGATCCCGGCGAAACCGGGACTGTCGAAGGCGGTGCCGTAGGTGTGGCCGTAGAGATTGGTCTGCTGCATGTAGGTCTGGCCGAAGGCGCCGTCGTTGAGGATGATCATGAGACTGTTCGCGCCGTACTCCGCCGCGGTGGGAAGATCGCCGATCGTCATGAGAAAAGCGCCGTCCGCGGCGTGCGCCACCACGTCGCGCCCGGGACATTCCATCTTCGCCACGATTGCCGTCGGCAGGCCGTAGCTCATCGCGTTCCACACGCCGGACTGCATGAAGGATTCCGGCGTGGCGATGCGGCGAAAGGTGCGGGCCCACATCTGGCAGTTGCCCACGTCGCTTGCCACCATGGCGTTGTCGTCGAGCACGGCGTTCATGGCGTCCATCAGTATGCCGGGATCGATCGGCTGATCGTTCCTGTGCGGTTCATTCTGCGCCGTGAGGTTTCGACGGATTGCGGCCTTGCGCTCGGCCATGTGGCGTATGAGCGCCTCGTCGCGCGGACGCTCGTAGTTTCCGAGCCGCGCGAGCAGGGCGGTCAGGAAAAGTTTGGGATCGGCCACGCGCTCATCCTCCCCCTGGTAGCGCGCGTCCGCCGCATCGTCGAAGCCGATGACGATGAGGTTTCGTTCGGGCGCGGTCTTCTTCAGGTCGGTGAGCTCGGCCGCGCCCGCGCGCAATCCGACGCCGAGGATGAGATCGGTGCGTTTCAGCGCTTCGGCACAGAGGGGATGGCTGCGGATCGGAGAAAAATAACCCGCGAAGAACGGATGTGCCTCGGCGATGACCCCGATCGCGTCCTGCGCACAGACGACCGGCGCCTGGAGCTTGATCGCGAGTTCCGCAAGCTCGCGCAAGGCGCCTTTGCGGATGACGCCTTTTCCCGCGGCAATCACGGGAGATTTCGCCTCCATGAAACGCTTCGCGCAACGATCCACCTCTGCCGCATCGGGCTCGGGGACGACGGGAGAAATGGGCCTGTACTGCGGCAGGACGGCACGCTCCTGCTGCAGGATGTATTCACTGTAGTCGGAAAGGCGCGGCAGCTCGACGTGCACCGGCCCCGGCCGGCCGCTGCGCGCGATGTGGAAGGCTTTGGCCATCACTTCCGGGATGTCCTCGATACGCTCGATGCGCGCGCTCCACTTCGTGATTTTCTTGAACATCTCGTGTACGAAGGCGGGCTCGTCCACGCCGTGAAAGGCCTCGAGATCGGCTCTCAGCGGCACGGCGCCGGCGATGTGGACCAGCGGCGAGGCCGCGCCGTAGGCTTGCGCGACACCGGCCATCGAATTGAGGCTGCCCGGTCCCGCGGTGACGACGCAGACCCCGGGCTTTCCCGTGAGGCGCCCGTAGGCGTCCGCCATGAGCGAGACGTTCGGCTCCTGCTTGCAGGTGACGAGGCGGATGGAATCGACCCGGCTCAACCCGTCGTAGATCGGATGAATGTGGGAGCCCGGGACGCTGTAGACGCGCGCGACGCCTTCCTCCCGCAGCGCTTCCGCGACCGCCTCGCCCGCGTGCATCGCCGAACGCTGTGAACTCATGGTGCGCTCCTCGTGTGGTATCGACATAATATAGGGGGTGACGCCGGTTTGTCGCGATTGCCGGGCCCGGGGTTGCGATCATTCCGATTCACAGCAGAACATGACACTGAAACCGGACGACCTGCGAACGATTGCTGAGCGCACGCTCGAACACTACGACCGGCACGCGGAGAGTTTCTGGGAAGGCACGCGCCATCACGACGTGAGCCAGAACATCGCGGCGCTGCTGCAATTCATCGAGGGCGCCCGGCCGTTCACGATACTGGACTTCGGCTGCGGGCCGGGGCGCGACCTCAAGGGGTTCGCCGAACTCGGCCACACGGCGGTCGGCCTGGAAGGCGCAGCGCGCTTCGCCGCAATGGCGCGCGCCCACAGCGGCTGCGCGGTGTGGCAGCAGGATTTCCTCAAGCTCGACCTGCCCGATCGCTATTTTGACGGCGTGTTCGCCAACGCCGCGCTGTTTCATGTGCCCGCCCAGGAGTTGCCGCGCGTCCTGCTGGAACTGCACGCAACCTTGAAACCCGGTGGTGTGCTGTTCAGCTCGAACCCGCGCGGCCATAACGAGGAAGGCTGGAACCTCGGCCGCTACGGGGCGTACTGGGATCTGGAAACCTGGCGCCGCTATCTGGCGGCCGCCGGATTCGTCGAGTTGACTCACTACTATCGCCCGAGCGGCGCGCCGCGCGAACGGCAGCCGTGGCTCGCGAGTGTCTGGCGCCGATCAGACTTACAGCACGTAACAAAACCAAGAGACACTAGCCGCAGATAAACGCAGATAAACGCCGATGAAAATCAAAAGCGGAAAACATTCATGGGGTTGGTTTTATCTGCGTCCATCGGCGTTCATCGGCGGCTGACTGCTTAGTCTTACTGTGTCACGAAAGTATCGTAGCCCGGAAGGAGCGAAGCGGATTCCGGGAATTCCTCTCCCGGATTTCATTTCATTCCATCCGGGCTAC
>JACQOK010000077.1 GCA_016202565.1 Betaproteobacteria bacterium
AGTGGTGGAGAGTCGGGGCGGGACCACCCGCGAGCGTGGCCCGCACCCGCTCGACAACTGGCTTTTCGGGCTTGCGTTGGCTGGAATCGCGCTGACGTCCTACCTTACGTTCACCGCGTGGTTTGGCGAGCGTCCGGCATTCTGCGGGACAGGCTCCGATTGCGACCTCGTACAGCACAGCCGCTGGTCCACCTTGCTGGGCGTGCCGATTGCGTTCTGGGGCTTCCTGACTTACGCGCTGCTCGCGCACTTGACGTGGCGGCTGCGCACCCGGCCGAGCGCCTGGCGCGCAGCGTTGATCGTCGCCGTCGTCGGGGCCGCCGTGAGCTGGTATCTCACCGCCGTCTCGGTGTTCGCCATCGAGGCGCTCTGCGTCTACTGCCTCGCCTCTTTCGGAATTGTGAACGCTTTGCTGGTTCTGTTGCTGGTGCGCCGGCCCGCGCACATGCCGGAGCACGCGTGGGCCAATTCGCTGCCCGGGCCCCTCGGGGCAGCCGTCGTGATCGTGTTCGTGCTGTTCCTGCATTTCAGCGGCCTCTTCGACCCCGCGGCGGGGCCCGAAAAGCCGCGTCTGAAAGCGCTCGCCGTTCACCTGCGCGATTCCGGCGCGCGCTTTTACGGCACGTACTGGTGCCCGTCCTGCCAGCAGCAGAAGACGTTGTTTGAGGCCTCCGCCGATCGGCTGCCCTACATCGAGTGCACGCCGAACGGGCGCGGAGGCCCGCCCAACCTCGCCTGCGTGGCAAACGATATCAGGGAGTATCCGACGTGGATCATCGACGGCCGCCGCCACACCGGCGTCGTCCCTGTGGCCGAACTGGCGCGCATGTCAGGCTTCGAATGGCCCCCGGACGCAGCCCGGAAAAAATGAACCGAGAAAGACCTCAACTCACAGGTGCGCATCAACGGGCGGTGATCGACAGAATATGTTCGGCGCATACTACGGACCGACACACAAGGCGTTTGCAGCGCTCGATGCGAATGGCCAGTTTGAACCGAGAGCTTCTCAGGGAGGAAAACCATGAAAATAATTACGTGGCGTGGCTCGATCGTGCTTGCGTTGACGGTGCTGGTAAACGCGCCGGTCCAGGCTCAATACCCCACTAGAGCGGTACGCCTCATCGTGCCGTTCGCGGCGGGTAGTGCAACGGACACCGTTGCGCGCTTCGTCCAGGCGGAATTGTCCGCAGGGCTCGGGCAGCAGCTTGTCATCGATAATCGTGCGGGTGCGGCGGGGAATCTCGGTGCCGAGATTGCCGCCAGAGCGCCAGCCGACGGCTACACGGTGCTGATGGGAAATATCTCCCACTCGATCAGCATGACGCTCTACACCAAGCTTGGCTTTGATCTCATCAACGATTTCGCACCCGTTACGCAGCTCGCTTCCGGTTCGTTCACGCTTGCAGCGCACCCGTCGCTTCCCGCGAGGTCGGTGAAGGAGCTGATCGCACTCGCGAAAAAGCGCCCGGACCAGATCAATGTCGCAACGGCGGGTGCGGCATTGCGACTGGCGGCTAAGATGCTCGACAGCATGGCGGGCATCAAAACGACGGAGGTCAATTACAAGAGCACACCGCAAGCTGTTACCGCAGTGCTGAGCGGCGAGGCATCGGTCGGTTTTCCGGCGACAAGCGCGGCGATGCCGCATGCCAGGGCGGGGAAATTGCGCGCGCTCGCCGTAACTAGCGCACAGCGCACATCCATGGCGCCCGGTGTTCCCACCGTCGCCGAGGCGGGCCTTCCCGGCTACGAAGTAACCTCATGGTACTGCCTGATGGTGCCGGCTCGCACTTCTAAAGAGATCATCGCTCGGCTGCACGGAGCCGCAGTGAAAGCTCTCGATCACTCAGAGGTGAAGAAACGGTTCGCCACTACCGACTTGGAGCGGGTCGGCTCCACGCCGGAGCAGTGTGGCACGCTCGTCCGCCGCGAAATAGCGAAGTGGGCCAAAGTGATAAAGGAATCCGGCATTCGCGCGGATTAGGGAACGTCAAAAGAAAGTAACCGAACGTAAAGCGCGAGCGCACGCCGACAGTGGTCGTCACACTCACGGCACAACAGTGCTTAACTGTATTAGCTGCTGACGGGCCGGCTCTAACGTTATCCGCGTTGCCTGAGCTTTGGGTCGGTCCGCGTTGACGTGGGATAATCCCTGTCGCTGATCACGTTCTGAGGAGGACTATAGAATGTTTACGCTGCGCAAACCCTATCGATTGCTGTCTGTGCTGGTTGGCATGGCACTGTGTCCCGCCGCATCTTTCGGTCAGGCGTCCGCCCTGCCGAACAAACCCGTGCGTATCATCGTCCCCAATGCCGCCGCCGGGCCCAACGACCTGGTAGGCCGTATGATCGCGCCTAAATTGAGCGAAACGCTGGGCCAAAGCGTGATCGTGGACAATCGTCCGAGCGCCAACGGTGTGATCGGCTCGGAATACGTTGCGCGCGCGGTGGCAGACGGCACGGTTCTCGCCGTGGGCAACTCCGGCACTCACGCTGTCAACGCCACGCTGTACAAGAAGCCCACCTACGATCCCGTGCGGGATTTCGCGGCAATCAGCGAAGTCATATTCAGCAGCCTGGTGCTGGTCGCACACCCCTCGGTCAAGGCCAATAACGTCAAGGAACTCATCGCCGAAGCCAGGCGCACGCCGGGCAAGCTCAATATCGGGGTCGCCGGCGCGACGGGCGAGATCGCCGGCAACTTGATCAAGCTGCAGGGGCAAATCGAGCTGAACAATGTTCCGTACAAGGGCGGCACACCCGCGGTGGCCGCCGTGATGTCGAATGAATCGCAGCTGCTGCTGACCCTCTATTCAAGCCTCAAAGGACCGATCGACGCCGGCAAGCTCAAACCGATCGGCGTGACCGGCTCGCGGCGCGATCCGCAACTTCCCAATGTGCCGACAGTGGCCGAGAGCGGGCTCGACGGCTACCAGGTCGAATTTTGGGTCGGAGTCTTCGCGCCCGCGAAAACGCCGGCCGCGACCGTGCAGGCGCTGGGCCGGGAAATCGTGCGCATCGTCAATTTGCCCGAAGTGAAGGAACGCTTCATCAGGGTAGGCTACGAAGTCGTAGGGAGCACGCCGGACCAGTTCGCCGAGCGTGTCCGGCGTGATACCGAGAAGTATCGCAAGATCATACTCGACTCCGGAATGCAGCAGCTGGATTGATCGCGCGGTCGCGGAACCGGCGCCCCCCGGGCGATGGATGGGGCTCGGTAACGGATCATCAGATGCGTGCCGGGGATGAAGCGCTCTATTGCGGGTGTTCCTTTTCACTCGTGACGACGACAAGTGCTTCCGCACGCTGCGGCCTAACGGAGAGCACCCGGTGCGGCATCCGTCCGCTGAATACGATGCAGTCGCCGGCTGAAAGCTTGACCGAGGTATGCGGAAAGGTAACGTCGACCCTTCCCTTCACGACAAAGAACATCTCGTGCCCGGGATGTTGGGATCTCTTGTAATCCGGCGGCTCCTCGAAGGGCGGATGGACGACGAAAGCCTCGAACAGCCCGTGAGTCTGACCCGGCGCAATGGCCTCGTAGCGGTACCCGGTGGTCGCCCCTTTACGACTGAACGGCTTGCGCTCGTCCCTCCGGACCACGACGAAGTCGTTGTTTGATGTGGTCACACCGAAAAGGTCACCCACCCCTGTTTCAAACGCTTCCGCTACCCTCAGCGCGGTGGAGACGGAGGGAACGGAAACGCCTCGCTCGACCTTGGATAAATAGGACTTGGTGAGCCCCGTTCGTGCGGCAAGCTCCTCCAGGGTGATCCCTTTGAGCTCGCGCAGCCGCTTGAGGCGCCAGAAGGCGTGGGAGTGGGTGACACCGACAGGCTTTTTCATATAGGATACATTGTGTCCTATTTGTTCTTTCATGTCAATATCTTGCCCCCTCAATCTCCATCCCGATCCGGCCAGGCAGCGAGCGTCCTCGATACTCTCCTCAGCGAGACGATTGACACATAGATTATTATAGGACATTATGTGTCCTATAGAGAACTTATCTTGCTATGGACATTTCCCCTTCCCGCGCTGGCCCGGACCGAACAGGAGGAACTATGCGTGCCATGTATTGGATGAGGTTTGCTCTCGCCGTTTCGGCTGGATTCCTGCATTCCGCTACGATCTTCGCCACGCCGATTGCGGCGCAGGTCTACCCGAACAAGGCGATTCGCATCGTCGTGCCGTTCCCGCCGGGCGGCGGCGCCGACATGACCGCGCGGCCGATCGCGCAGAAGCTCAGCGAACGCTGGGGCCAGCCGGTCGTCATCGACAACCGCGGCGGCGCGAGCGGCATGATCGGCGCGGACATCGTCGCCAAGGCGCCGCCCGACGGCTATACCCTCATGGTCGGGTCCTCGGCGGAAGCCGCGCTCAATGTCGCGCTCTTCCCGAAGATGCCGTACGACCCGGTCAGGGCTTTCGCGCCGATCACGCTGGCGATTGTGACCCCGATTGCGCTGGTCGTCCATCCGTCGGTACCCATCAAATCGGTGAAGGAATACATCGCGATCGCAAGAGCGAAGCCCGGATCGATGACGTTCGGTTCGGCCGGCGCCGGTAGCATTCATCACTTCGCCGGCGAGTGGCTGAAAATGCTGACCAAGATCGACATCGTGCACGTGCCGTACAAGGGTATGGGCCCGGCGATCATCGACATGGTCGGCGGTCAGATACCAAGCGGGTTTGCCACGCTGCTGCCGGCGCTGCAGCATATGAAGGCTGGCAAGTTGCGGGTCCTGGCGGTGACGACGCAAAAGCGCGCGCCGCTGCTGCCCGATGCGCCGGCGCTCGCCGAGACGCTGCCCGGATTCGACGTCACCCAGTGGAACGCCGTGTGGGCGCCAGCCGCGACGCCGAAGGACGTGCTCGACAAGCTGCGCGCAGAAATCATGCGCATCGTGCAGTCGCCCGAATACAAGGCGCGCATGTCGGAGCAGGCCGCCGAGGCCATCGGCAATTCGCCATCAGAACTCGCGGCCTTTCAGAAGGCGGAAATCGACAAGTACCGCAAGATCGCGCAGCAGGCGAACATCAAGGTCGACCAGTAGCGTTTTCCGCTTGCGTCGTCGCGAGGATCGAAGAGCCGGTGACGGTTCGGTTCTGGCATGGCTGTTCCACACGTTCGCCCCAGTGCCGGCGGATTCCGAAGGCGTGACAGATCAACAGGCTCGTGTAGAGACCCGGCCCGCCGGAATACGCGTTCCGGGCCGCCGCGATAAGTCACCGGCCGGTCGATGAGTCTCACGCCGTCGGGAAACAGCAAGTAGTCGCGGATGAGTCGAAGATGGTGCTGCGCTTGCTCGGGCGTGAACAGTCCGGCGATGATGCTTCGCGGCATCGGCAGAAGCGAGTGCTTGAGACCCGTGCGGCGTAAAGCAACTCATCCCCGCCGATCGCCTCGATGACCTCGCGCGCGCTGGTGACCAGATGATAGACCGCATGGGGATAGCGCTGGCCCCACAGCGAGTTCGGATCGGGGCGGAAGGTGAGGCGCGCGGTTCCCGGGTCCACCTCGATGATGCCTTCATGCTCGAGTTCGCGCTCGCCCAGGACCACGTGGCCGAAGACGAGGAGGCGGCAGGGTTCACCTTCGACCGTGATCCGCCATTGCATCGCTGGATCGTCTCCGGCGGCTATGGCACGCACCGTGACGACGCGCTCGTCGAGACAGTAGATCCAGCGGCAGTCGCTCAGGCCCATCTCGAATGCCGACGGTACCGTTAGGAGCCGCCAACCGTCGCCCGTGTCGATCAGCATGCGCAGGCCGCTCGCCCGCATGATGTTGTAGGGATCGCGCGAAACGGAGAAGAGTTTGTGGAAGGACGTGTTGCCGATCGTCAATTGCGCGCCGAACACGCCATGCATCCAGCACGTGGCGCACAGCGTCGAGTCATCCGGCAGCATCGCCTGGCCGGTGCGCAGCAGCGTGCCGTGACGGCGCGTCACCCTCCGCTCCTTGTCGCGCAACACGACATGGCGGTTGTGCGGCGGATCCGGTATGAAGAAGGACAGCAATTTCCCGTCTGCATGCTCTTCGTGAAATCGCTGCGGATAGCGCTGCGCCAGCGCCGCCTCGCTTAACGGCGCAGCGACGATGGATGGCGCGTCCTGCACGAGAGCGCGGACCAGGGGAGCCAAAACGACATCAGCGGGGTCGGGATCGCACCATCCGACGGCATCGATTTTCAGGAGGTCGGCGTCGCTCGACGGGTCGGGATGGTCGGGGTGGTAGAGGCCGAAGAACCGCCACGCCACACTCCCGCCCGGTTCCAATGTGACCGGCGGCGACGGCTGGATTGCTGCACATGCGGCTTCGTGCTGGAGGCGACGGCTGGGAAGGTCGTCTCCGAATCGGAAGCCAATCGCGTCACTATCGCGATAGCCAGGACCGAAGAGCTGCATCGCATCGGTGGCGAACCCGCTCGCGCCGTCGAGGCAGCCATGGACGACCCACGGGTGCTTTCCGTCCTGTGCCAGGTTCTGCCGGCACATGACAATGGGTCCGTAGCGCGGGTGCCGGACACTATGATGATCGATGTACTGTGAAGCGTAGGCCTCGTTGTTCGCGAGAAAACCGCGGACGCCGAGGCCGATGTCCTGCACGAGAATGGCGTCCAGCGGCAGCGCATTGTTGCGCGCATTGAAAACGTGCACGTGCCACAACCACGCCGCGTCCTCCGGCTGCAGCTTCAGTGTCACGCGATGGCGTATGCCGCCCGTCTCGCCTTCCCACACCACACGATCTTCGGTGACGCCCAGCCGAATGCGGGCACCGGGACCGACGGCGTGAACGATGAACGGCTCCGCTCCGCCAATGCGCAACAAGATGCGGCCGATGCCGCCCTCGACCGGCGACGCAAGCACCTGGTTGATGAGTATCGTGCCGGACGCCAGCGATGCTCGATTGCGAACACCGAACCGTTGGGCAGAACGTTCACTGAAAGCCCGGCCCGGTTCGCGATACGGCGCAGGCCGAGATCTTGCTCGCGCGGTGTTTTCCAGGTGCGGACGGCGGGGTCTGTCATGTGTGAATTCTCTAGCAGTTTGTTGAAATTCTCCGTTCGCACTGAGCGTAGCGCGTAAGCGCGGAGTCGAAGTGTGAACAAGTCGCTGAATACTCAATCGTTCATGTTTCGACTTCGTTTTACGTAGCCTGTCCCGAGCGACGTCGAGGGGCTCGACACGAACGGTTCTCTTGGCATTTTTCAACAAACTGCTGGTACAACGGAGGCCGGTCATGTAAACAAGTTCCACAGGCGTGCACTGGGCCCGTGATGCCCTCATTTCCGTGACGGACCGCGGCGATAGGCACCCGGTCCCATACCGACGGCTTTCTTGAAAGCCTTGCTGAAAGCCGCTTCGGATTGATAGCCGACCTGCTCGGCGATCGCGGCGGTGCCCAGACGCGATTCGCTCAACCATTCGCGTGCCTTTTGCATGCGCCAGAAAGTCAGGTATTGCATCGGCGTCTGTCCGACGAGTTGATTGAACCGCGCGGCGAACGCCGAGCGTGACATGCCGATTCGCTGCGCGAGGCTCGCCAGGCTCCACGGCTGCTGCGGGGCTTGGTGCATGAGCTGCAACGCCGCTCCGATCGGCTTATCCGCGATGGCGGCCAGCATTCCCGGTGGTGCTTCGGTTTGTGCGATGTGGGCTCGCACCATTTGAACGAACAGCACTTCCGCCAGCCGATTGACGACCGCCTCCGATCCTGGTTTCGCCGTCTTGGTTTCGTGAATCATGAAATTGATCGCGGTCTGCAGCCAGGCAAAATCGTAACTGTCGGTGCCGCGGATATGAATCAGGGAAGGCAGGGCGGCCACCAGGGGATGCGGGTGGTCGCGATCGAACTGGAAATATCCGCATAGCACGGTGGCGGGCAAACCGCTGCCGCCATAGGTCACGGGCCCGTAGTGGTCCAGGCTCTGTCCCTGCACGATTTCTTCGGCGGGCAGCGCCACGCCTTCCGGCGCATCGACCAAGCTGTGCGCAGCGCCGTGCGGGAATGCCACCAAGTCGCCGCCCTGCAGCGCAATCGGGGCGCTGCGGCCGGGCATGCGCAACCAGCAGTTGCCTCGGACGATGATGTGGAACTCCGCCACCTCGGTCGGCTTGATCTCCATGCCCCACGGCGCGGAGAACTCGCAACGGAAATAGACGCCGCCGCCCAGATGGACGGATCGCAATATGTCGCTTAATACATCCATGATCCCGCCTCTGGACGAACGAGCATAATTTATCGACTAATCGGCATTTATCGTATTTTAGTCCACGACTATAGTCTGCGCCGTCCCGCTCGATTCGTATTCACTCGCGGGATCACTGAACAGTTAACCAGACAAGGAGAACGAGATGTCACGATTGAATGTTGTGAAACCGGATCAAGCAACCGGCCAGACCAAGGCGCTGTATGACGGCATCAAGGGCACGATCGGCGCCGTCCCGAATATCTATCAGGGCATTGGCAACAGCGCGCCGGCCCTCGATGGTTTACTGAACCTCAGTGTGGTCTTGAGCAAAGGACAATTGACGGCCGCCGAGCACGAGGCCATCAAGTTGGCAGTAAGCGAAGCGTACGGGTGCAACTATTGCCTTGCGGCGCACACCCTCTTGGGCAAGAAGGCGGGGCTAACAGACGCGGAGACCATCAATATCCGTCGCGGTTCGGCAGAATTGCCGCGGCTCGGGGCGCTGATCAATTTTGTGAACATTGCGATAAAACCGCAGGGCCGCATATCTGATGAGGACCTGCGCGCAGTGAAGGCCGCGGGGTACAACGATGCGCAGATTACGGAAGCGTTGCTGGTGGTAGCGCAAACGGTGTTCACCAATCTCTTCAATCGGGTTCACCGGACACCGCTGGATTTTCCCGCAGCGCCGAGCCTGTGAGACCAAAGGAGATTACGAACATGCCACTCGTTCAGATCACGGGCATCGGGGGTTATCTCACGCTGGAGCAGAAGCAGGAGATGATCCGCAAGGTGACGGACGCGGTGCTGGCGGTCGAGGGCGAAGGCCTGAGACCGGTGACTTGGGTCACCATCGAGGATGTGCAGCGGGGCGCCTGGGGCGTGGGCGGGCAGCCGGTCACCGATGAAGACCTGCGCGTTCTGGCGCGGCAAAAGGATGCCGCGTAAGGGATAGGAGCGGCGTTCGCTGAGGCGGTGCGCCGCTCCGCCGCTCCGCCGCATTCCCGAGCGGCCCGACGCGGAAATCGGCACGCTATCCGCCCTGCCGGAAATCGTCGGCGCGTAATCAAGACACGCGACCCGGGGAACGAGGCTTGCGGGTCCTCGGCAATCAGGGCAGGATTGCCGTCCATGAGCCGGTCAAGCGAAGAGCTGCTGCACCATTACGAGCAGAGCGGCCTGCTGGCGCGCATTCTCGCGGGCTTGAAGGCCCTTGGCAAGGACCTGAACTCCCTCACGCACGAGGACCTCGCGCCGGCCGACGAGTTTCATTCGCACGGACGCAATGCGACGCGCGCCTTGGCGGAATTTGCGCGGATTCCGTCGGGATCACGCGTGCTGGACGTGGGCAGCGGCTTGGGCGGGCCCGCGCGGTATCTCGCCGCCACTTACGGTTGCGATGTCAGCGGCATCGATCTCTCGCCGGAATTCTGTTCCGTCGCCAACGAACTTTCGCGCCTGACCGGTTTGGCCGGCCGCACGCGCTTTCAGGTCGGCGACGCTTTGGCGCTGCCGTTCGCCGACTCACATTTCGACGTGGTGTGGACGATACAGATGCAGATGAATATCGCGGACAAGCGCCGCCTGTACGATGGAATCGTCCGCGTGCTGAAGCCCGGCGGGCTGTTCGTGTGCCAGGAGGCGTGCCTTGGCAATGGCGAGCCGCTCGATTTTCCGGTGCCATGGGCGAGCCGCCCCGACCAGAGCCATCTCGCCGATCCGGAGTCCCTCCGCGGCCTGGTGCGCGATGCGGGCCTGCGCGAGCGATCGTGGCGTGATTTCACCGCGGAAATTGTGGCCGCGCGGAAAGCCCAGCAGGCCAAGGCGCAGGCGTCGGGCGCGGGCGGCACGAGTGGATTTCCGCCGCTGGGCATGCATCTCGTGCTGGGGGATCAAGCCGCCGCCAAGATGGCGAACTCGGCCCGCAATACCGATGTGGGTCGCGTTGTGTTTATTCAGGGCGTGTTCGAGAAGCCAGAGTTTAGGAGTTGAGGTACACGATATGAAGCTTGTCGCGGTCGTGAAGCGGGATTGCGAGACCTGCCGCCTGGTCGAGCCGGTGCTCGCGCAGATTCGCGCGCGCGCGCCGCTGTCGCTCTACAGTCAGGACGATCCCTCCTTTCCCGAAAAGCTGGGCGGCGCCGTGGATGACACCGCGCTGGAGCGCTCGTGGCGCTTGCGCATCGAGACCGTTCCGACATTGATCCGGTTCGAGGGCGAGAAGGAGGTCGCGCGCATCGCCGGCTGGGATCGCGCCGAGTGGGAACAGGTCGCGCAGCAGCGCGAACTCGGCCCCGGGTTGCCGGCCTTTCAGCCGGGATGCGGGTCGCGCACCCAGGACCCGGGAATGCCCGAGCGACTCGCGCTCGCGTACGGCGATCTCGAATTGCACTCGCGCCGCATCGAGGTCGCCGATCCGGAAGATGCGATCGAAACCGCCTACGATCGCGGTTGGTCCGACGGATTGCCGATCGTCCCACCGACGCCGCTGCGGGTGGCGATGATGCTCTCAGGCACCCCGCGCCGTCCCGATGAAATCATCGGTCTCATCCCGCCGAATCTCTCCGAATGCACCGTGGAAAAAGCCGCCGCTAACGCCGTGATGGCGGGTTGCCGTCCGGAATACTTCCCCGTGGTGCTATCGGTGATCGAGGCCGCGCTCGACCCGCGATTCTCCATGCATGGGCTGCTCGCGACGCTGTGGTTCTCGGGGCCGGTGATCATAGTCAACGGACCAATCGCGAAGCGTATCGGCATGAACAGCCAGGGCAATGCGCTTGGCCAGGGCAACCGCGCCAACGCGACGATCGGGCGCGCGCTGCAACTCGTGATCCGCAACGTGGGCGGCGGTGTGCCCGGCGGAGTGGACCGCGCCGTGTTCGGCAACCCGGGGAAGTACACCTTCTGCTTTGCGGAGGACGAATCCGATCCGGATTGGACGCCGCTTAACGTCGCGCGCGGATTCAAGCCGGGAACTTCCACCGTCACTTTGTTCCACGGCGACGGCGTCCAGGGTATTTCGGCTGGGCGTTCCCGCACGCCTGACGGCTTGGCGCGCTCGCTCGCGATGGGGCTCGCTGCCGTGTGCCATCCCAAACTCGCCGAGTGGTCGGGTGCGATCCTCGTCATCTCCCCCGATCATTACGCGATCTTCAACGAGGGCGGCTGGCGGCGCACCGAAATCGAAGCAGGATTGTGCGAAGCCTTGCGCCGGCCGGGGCGCGACCTCGTGCAGGGTGCGCACGGCGTCGAGGAAGGCATCGATCCCGCGCGCGCCGAGGAGATGGTCGACAAATTCAACGCGGGCACGCTGCTCGTGGTCCGCGCCGGCGGACGCGGCGGGTTGATGTCCGCGGTGATCGGCGGCTGGGCCGCCCAGAGAAAGAAGACGGAAGTGCAACCAGTGACACGGGAGATTGCCACATGAACCAACAGACCTACCAGATGCTTGATCCGACAGCGGAGCTTTCCTCCGAACAGCGCGCACGGCGTGCGCCGCTCGCGAGCCTCGACGATGCTACCATCGGTCTCATGTCGATCTCGAAGGAACGCAGCCGCGAGTTCCTTGACACCGTCGAGCGCCGGCTCGCCGCGCGCGGGCTCAAGATCGCCCGTTTCGAGAAACCGACCCACACCAAGCCCGC
>JACQOK010000091.1 GCA_016202565.1 Betaproteobacteria bacterium
CTCACCACGTTCAACGAAGTCAACATGCAGCCGGTCATCGACCTGCGCAACAAGTACCGGGACCGTTTCGAGAAGGAACACGGCGTCAAGCTCGGCTTCATGTCGTTCTTCGTGAAGGCCGTCGTGTACGCGCTGAAGAAATTTCCGATCGTGAATGCCTCGATCGACGGCAACGACATCATCTACCACGGCTATTACGACATCGGCATGGCCGTGGGGAGCCCCAGGGGACTGGTGGTGCCGATCATCCGCGACGCCGATCAGCTGTCGCTGGCCGACATCGAAAGGACGATCGCCGATTTCGGCAAGCGCGCGCAGGACGGCAAGCTCACGATAGAAGAGCTGACGGGAGGCACGTTCTCGATCTCGAACGGCGGCGTATTCGGCTCGATGCTCTCCACACCCATCATCAACCCGCCGCAAAGCGCGATCCTCGGCGTGCATCTCACCAAGGAGCGCCCGGTGGTGGAAAACGGGCAGATCGTGATCCGCCCGATGAACTATCTCGCGCTGTCGTACGACCATCGCATCATCGACTGCCGGGAAGCGGTGCTGAGCCTCGTGGCCATCAAGGAAGCGCTGGAAGATCCGGCGCGCATGCTGCTCGACCTGTAGGTCGAGCGGTGATGGGTGATGAGTAAAGGGTGATGCGAAAAACCCGAAACCGAATTCACCCATTACCCATTACCCATTACTCATTACCCTTCACAGGTTCTTGAAGATGGCGAAGACATTCGATGTCGTGGTGATCGGCGGGGGGCCGGGCGGGTACATTGCCGCGATCCGGGCCGCGCAACTGGGGCTTCAGACGGCCTGCGTCGACGACTGGAAGACCGCGGCGGGTAAGCCCGCGCTGGGCGGCACCTGCACCAACGTCGGCTGCATTCCCTCCAAGGCCCTGCTGCAATCGTCCGAAAATTACGAACACGCGGGGCACGCCTTTGCCGAGCACGGCGTTCAGGTGAAGGATCTCAAGCTCGACCTGGCGCAGATGCTCAGGCGCAAGGACAAGGTGGTCAAGCAGAACAACGAGGGCATCATCTATCTCTTCAAGAAAAACAAGGTCGCCTTCTTTCACGGTCGCGGCAGCTTCGTGCGCGGCAGCGACAGCGGCTGGGAGATCAAGGTTTCCGGCGGCAACGATGAGACGCTCGCGGCAAAGCATGTGATCATTGCCTCGGGCTCCAGCCCGCGCGCGCTGCCGGGGACGGATTTCGACGACAACCTGATCCTCGACAATGCCGGTGCGCTGGCGATCCCCGAAGTACCGAAACGTCTCGGCGTGGTGGGCGCGGGCGTGATCGGGCTGGAGATGGGCAGCGTCTGGCGCCGGCTGGGATCGGAAGTGACGATACTCGAAGCGCTGCCGACCTTCCTTGGCGCAGCCGACGAACAAGTCGCCGGCGAAGCCCTGAAGGTCTTCACCAAACAGGGCCTGGTCATCCATACCGGGGTGAAGATCACGCGCGCGACGGCAAAGAAGAGCGTGACCGTTGACTACCTGGACGGCGCCGGCAAGGAGCAGAGCGCGGCCTTCGACCGGCTGATCATCGCCATCGGCCGCGCGCCGAACACCGCCGGGCTCGATGCGGAAGCGGTCGGACTGAAGCTCGATGAGCACGGTTTCATCGCGGTCGATGAGGCGTGCCGGGCCAACCTGCCCAACGTATGGGCGATCGGCGACGTGGTGCGCGGGCCGATGCTCGCGCACAAGGCGGAGGAAGAGGGCGTTGCCGTTGCCCAGCGCATCGCCGGGCAGCATGGACACGTCGACTTCAACACCGTGCCGTGGGTGATCTACACTTCGCCCGAGATCGCGTGGGTCGGAAAGACCGAACAACAGCTCAAGTCCGAGGGGATCGATTATCGCGCGGGCACTTTTCCGTTCATGGCCAATGGCCGCGCGCGCGCCCTGGGCGACACCACGGGTTTTGCCAAGCTGCTGGCCGACGCCAGAACCGACCGCATTCTGGGCGCACACATCATCGGCCCGATGGCCTCCGAATTGATTGCGGAGGCGGTGGTCGCCATGGAATTCGGCGCCTCTGCCGAGGATATCGCGCTGATCTGCCATGCCCATCCTTCGCTCGCGGAGGCGATGAAGGAGGCGGCTCTCGCCGTCGACAAGCGCACGCTGAACCTGTGAGATTGCTTAAAAGACCAATGAAGCCGCCGATAAACGTCGATAAAATCAACAACAAAGCTTCAACGCAAAGGTCGCAAAGGATACGCGAAGGACGCAAAGGAAAGGCAAACAAGCAATATTTCTTGTTCTGGTTTGGGTTTGCTTTTCCTTGGCGTCCTTGGCGGTGAATGGTTTTTTTTGATCGGCGTTCATCGGCGTCCATCGGCGGCTGAATCATAGTGAGCAGGGCGATACCACCCGTTCAGAACAATCGCTACGGTCACTTCACCTTTGCGCAGGCGAGCTCCGACGCTGCGCAATGGGTCCGCCACCACGCCCGCGAACACGGCTTCGAACTCGACGCCGCGCAGGAACGCGCGCTTGAGCCCTTCGAACGGCTGTACGAGGACCTGATCGGGCTGGAGCGGCTCGAAGCCTCGCTCGTGCGGCTGCTCGCCCGCAGGCGCGTCGTGCAGGGCATTTACGTATGGGGGGGTGTGGGCCGGGGGAAAAGCTTTCTGATGGACAGCTTCTTCAATTGTGCGCCGACAACGCGCAAGCGGCGCATCCACTTCCACCGTTTCATGCAGGAGATCCATCACGGTCTGCACGATCACCGGGGTCAGGCCGAACCGCTTGCCGCCATCGCGCGCGATATCGCCCGGCGCGTGCGGCTCGTCTGCCTCGATGAATTTCATATTACCGACATCACCGATGCGATGCTCATGCGGCGTCTCCTCGAAGGGATGTTCGAGCAAGGCGTGGTGCTGGTGACGACGTCCAATTTCGCCCCGGACGAGCTTTACCGTCACGGGCTGCAGCGCAACCAGTTCCTGCCGGCGATCGATCTCATCAAGCAGAACCTCGAGGTGGTCAATGTCGACGGCGGCACGGATTACCGCCTGCGCGAACTCGAGCGCGCTGGCATTTACCACGTCGAGGCGGATGCCGACGCGCGGCTGGAGCAGGCGTTCATCGGCGTCGCGCGCCACGAGACGGCGGATAGCGACAGTCTCGAGATCGAAGGTAGAATGATCAGGGTCCGGCGCGAGGCGCGCGGGGTCGCGTGGTTCGATTTTCACGAGTTGTGCGACGGCCCGCGCGCCAAGGCCGACTACATCGAGCTGGCACGCCGCTATCACACGGTGCTGCTGTCCGGGGTGCCGCGGTTCGCCGCGGGCGATGCCGACAAGCTGCGGCGCTTCGTGTGGCTCATCGACGAGTTCTACGACCGGCGCGTGAAATTGATCATCGCGGCGGCGGCGCGTGCGCCCGAGCTGATCGAGGCGGCAGAAAGCGGCGACCGGTTTCAGGCCAACCTGAACGCGTCGCTGAAAGACCGGCTCGTCAGCCGGTTGACCGAGATGGAAACGCGCGATTATCTGACCCAGCCCCACTTACCCTAGAGCCCAGGAGGCGCGATGGACAGGATCAAGGCGTTTCGAATCTTCAGCGAGAACAACAAGGTTGCGGGTCGCGTTGTGGACATGGCGCTGGACGAAGTGGGTTCCGGCGAAGTGCTGTTCAGGACCGCCTGCTCCAGCGTCAATTACAAGGATGCGCTTGCTGCGACCGGCGCCGGAAAGATCATTCGAACATTTCCGCTGGTCGGGGGCATTGACGCCGCGGGCACCGTGGTCTCTTCCAGCGACGCCCGCTACAAGGCGGGTGATGAAGTCATCTGTACCAGTTATGACATGGGTGTGGGCCACGACGGCGGCTACGCCCAGTATTGCCGCGTACCCGCGGACTGGATCGTGCCGCTGCCCAAGGGCCTGAGCCTGTTCGATGCCATGGCGCTCGGTACCGCGGGATATACGGCGGCGCTCGCGATCTCACTGCTCGAGCAAAACGACATGAAGCCGGCGAACGGCAAGGTGCTGGTCAACGGCGCCACGGGAGGCGTGGCAACGCTCGCGATCGACATGCTCTCGGCTCTTGGCTACGCCGTCACCGCGGTGACGGGAAAGGACGGCGAGCACGACTTCCTGAAGAAGATCGGCGCCGCCGAGGTGCTCGCGCGCAGCAGCATTGATCCGGGTGCACGGCCGCTGGAGAAGGCGATCTGGGCTGCCGCGTTCGATTCGGTGGGCGGTGAACAACTGGCGTGGCTCACGCGCACCATGCAACCGTACGGTGTGATCGCAAGCTTCGGCAACGCCGGCGGCATCGAACTCAAGACCACCGTCCTGCCGTTCATCCTGCGCGGGGTGCGGCTGATCGGCGTGGATTCCGCTTATACGCCGATGCCGCTGCGGCGCAAAGTATGGGAGCGTCTCGCCACCGACCTGAAGCCGCGCCATCTCGGCGACATCACATTCACGCTCGCGCTCGACGACTTGCCGGGTCACTTCGAGAAAATGCTGCGGGCCGGCAGCCGCGGCCGCGCGGTCGTCAGGATTTCGTAAGGTTCCCCCGAGTACTGTTGCGCTGGATCAAGTGCCGGAGCCCCGACCGGCCATAGCATTGATCCTGTTGCCCACCACGGGCCACGTCTTCGGAGGAGGAAGCAATGGGTGCGTATCAGGACTTCCACAAACGTTCCATCGACAAGCGGGACGAATTCTGGGCGGAGCAGGCCCGGCTCATCGACTGGCACCAACCGTTTGAGCGGGTCCTCGACTACAGCCGGCCGCCGTTTGCCAAGTGGTTCGTCGGTGGACTGACCAATCTTTGCCACAATGCCGTCGATCGCCACCTGGCGGAGCGCGGTGAACAGAAGGCGCTGATCTACATCTCGACCGAGACCGGGCAGAGCCGGACTTACACCTACCGGGAACTGCACGCGGAAGTGAATCGCTGTGCCGCGGTCATCATGGCGCAAGGCGTGGCAAAAGGCGACCGGGTGCTCATCTACATGCCGATGATTCCCGAAGCGGTGTTCGCGATGCTCGCCTGCGCGCGGCTCGGCGCCATTCACTCCGTCGTGTTCGGGGGCTTTGCCTCGCACAGTCTCGCTTCGCGCATCGACGATGCCAGGCCAAAGCTCATGATCACGGCGGACGCCGGCATGCGCGGCGGGAAGGCGATTGCCTACAAGCACCTCGTCGACGAGGCGATCCGGCTGGCCCAGCATCCGCCGCACGCCGTGATCATCGTCAACCGCGGCATCGACAAGGATTTCGCCACCGTTGCCGGGCGCGATCTCGATTACGCGGAACTGCGCGCGCAGCACATGGACACACAAGTGCCGGTCACGTGGCTCGAATCGAGCGAGCCTTCCTACATTCTTTATACCTCCGGCACCACCGGCCGTCCGAAGGGCGTGCAGCGCGATACCGGCGGTCACGCGGTGGCGCTCGCCGCGTCGATGAAACATATTTACTGCGGCCATCCCGGCGAGACCATGTTCACGACTTCCGACATCGGCTGGGTGGTCGGCCACTCCTACATCGTGTACGGCCCTCTCATCCGCGGCATGGCGAGCATCCTTTACGAGGGGCTGCCGATCCGGCCGGACGCCGGCATCTGGTGGAAGATCGTCGCGGAAAACAAAGTCACGGTAATGTTCTCTTCACCCACCGCGGCGCGTGTGCTGAAGAAACAGGATCCGGCCTATCTGAGGAAATACGACTTGAGTTTGCTGCGGCATCTCTTTCTTGCCGGGGAGCCGCTCGACGAGCCGACGCACCGCTGGATGGCGGAGTCACTCGGCAGACCCGTCATCGACCACTACTGGCAGACCGAGACCGGCTGGCCGATTCTGACCTCCGCGCCCGGGGTGGAGCAGACGCCGGTCAAATACGGCAGCCCGAGCTTTCCGGCCTTCGGCTACGATCTCCGGCTGCTGCGGGAGACCGACGCAGCCGAGGCGGGACCCAACGAGAAAGGCGTGGTGGCAATCGTGCCGCCGCTGCCGCCAGGGTGCATGACGACGGTTTGGGGGGACGACGAGCGCTTCGTCGAGACCTATTTCACGAGCTTCCGCGACAAACTCGTCTATACGACTTTCGACTGGGGCATACGCGATGCCGAAGGTTATCACTTCATTCTCGGCCGCACCGATGACGTGATCAATGTTGCCGGCCATCGTCTCGGCACGCGCGAGATCGAAGAGGCGGTGCAGGCGCATCCCAACATCGCCGAAGTCGCGGTGGTGGGCGTGGCCGACCAGCTCAAGGGACAGATGCCGCTCGCCTTTGCCGTCGTGAAGGATGCCGCCAGGATCGCAACGCCCGAGCTTCGCCGCGAGCATGAGAAGGAAGTGATGGAGACCGTGGACAAGCAGCTCGGGGCCATCGCGCGGCCGGCGCACGTGCATTTCGTGACGCTGCTGCCCAAGACGCGCTCCGGAAAACTGCTGAGACGCAGCATCCAGGCGCTCGCCGAGGGGCGCGATCCGGGCGACCTCACCACGATCGAGGATCCCGCCGCGCTCGATCAGATCCGCGCCGCGCTCGCCGCCGCGAGCGCCTGAGCCAATCTTACTGTGTCACGAAAGTATCGTAGCCTGGAAGGAGCGAAGCGGATTCCGGGAATTCCTCTCCCGGATTCCATTTC
>JACQOK010000088.1 GCA_016202565.1 Betaproteobacteria bacterium
GATGTCGTGAACAAGATCGCCGCGGTTGCCACCGCGCCCAGACCGCCGCACCAGAACGTGCCGGTGAAGCCTGTCATCATCGAGGGCGCGCGCGTCCTGGATGCGGCTGCCCCGAAACCCGGAAAGAAACCCGTCAAATAGAGGAATTCCCATGGTAAAACTGCACACCAATTTCGGCACCATCACGCTTGAACTCGACTCGAAGAAGGCCCCCGATACGGTCGCCAACTTCCTCCAATATGTGAACGATGGCCACTACGCCAATACCGTGTTCCATCGCGTCATCGACGGCTTCATGATCCAGGGCGGCGGTTTTGAGCCCGGCATGAAGCAGAAGCCCACGCGCGGGCCGGTCAAGAACGAAGCCGATAACCAGCTCAAGAACGATGCTTACACCGTCGCGATGGCGCGCACGCCCGATCCGCACTCGGCGACCGCGCAGTTTTTCATCAATGTTTCGGACAACCGCTTTCTCAATTTCACGGCACCCACGGCAGAGGGCTGGGGCTATTGCGTGTTCGGACGCGTAACCGAGGGCACCGAGGTGGTCGACAGGATCAGGAAAGTGAAAACCGGCAACCGCGGCATGCACCAGGATGTGCCGGTCGACGATGTCGTGATCCAGAAGACGGAGGTGGTGTAAAGGCAGGATTGAGGATTCAGGATTGAGGATTGAGAAAAGCATCGCGTAAAAGCACCCTCGATCCTCAATCCTCGCTCCTCGCTCCTCGATCCTCAATCCTCGATCCTCGATCCTCGCTCCTCGCTCCTCGATCCTATGAACCACACGCTCTTCATCTCCGACCTCCACCTCGCGGCCGAGCGTCCGCACATCAGCGAGGTGTTCTTCGAGTTCGTCCGCCACACGGCCGCGCGCGCCGAAGCGCTCTACATCCTGGGCGACCTCTTCGAATACTGGATCGGCGACGACGACCTCGACGATCCGCTGAATGCCGCAGTCGCCCGCGCGCTCGGCAAACTCGCCGCAGGCGGCGTTTCCGTGTTCTTCATGCACGGCAACCGCGATTTCCTGATCGGACGGCAGTTCGCCGAGCGCGCGGGCGCAAAGCTCGTCGCCGATCCCCTGCCGGTCGCGTTGTACGGTACACCCACGTTGCTGATGCACGGTGACACGCTGTGCAGCGACGACGTGGATTATCAGAAGTTTCGCGCCACGGCGCGCGATCCGAAATTCCAGGCGGATTTCCTCGCTCAGCCGATCGCCGCACGCCGGCAGCGCGTCGGCCAGTTGAGGGAAATCAACGCGCAGGCCAAGCAGGCGAAACCCGCGGAGATCATGGACGTGACGCTCGCTACGGTGGAGCAGACGCTGCGCGAGTTCGGCTACCCGCGGCTGATTCACGGCCACACTCACCGCCCGGCGCGGCACCTGCACGTCGTCGACGATCACACCTGCGAGCGCTGGGTATTGAACGACTGGTATCAGCGTGGCGGTTATCTGCGCTGCGACGCGAACGGCTGCACCGCCGTGACACCCTAGAGAAACGCCCCCTCACCGACTCACGCGCGCGGCGCGAAGCC
This sequence comes from Betaproteobacteria bacterium, assembly GCA_016202565.1. Classification (GTDB taxonomy): domain Bacteria; phylum Pseudomonadota; class Gammaproteobacteria; order Burkholderiales; family SG8-41; genus DSOT01. The sequence continues at coordinate 1,543 of JACQOK010000088.1, forward strand.
GCACCGGTGCGCGCTATATGGCGCCGGTTTGATCTAAGTCAACCTGCCGACTCCCGGACGAAACTACCCTCGCGATACCTGATTGCGGCGGTGTGCACTGTCGCAACGGACGTCTATCTGCTCCGCATCTGAAGCAGACACGAAAGTTTCGAAATGGAAAAAACACTGACGGCGGCAAGCGCGATCCCGCGGAAAAACTTCAGGATGACGACCCCGGTCGCGCTTCCCCGATATCTGGAAGAAACCTACTGGTGGGCATACCTGCATCCCCGGGCCGTGCGCTTGTTCGAGCGACAGTGGCTGGTCAACCTCATCCTGTGGGGCAACTATGCGAAATTGCGCGACGCGGCCCTGCGGGAATTCGGCAGCCCGATCACCGGAAAGGTCCTGCAGGTCGCATGCTGTTACGGCAATTTTTCCCAGCGGCTGGCGCAGCGCCTGGCGCCCGGCAGCCGCCTCGACGTGGTTGACGTGGCACCAGTACAGCTGGAAAACCTGAGAAAGAAACTCAATGGTCAGCCGCGCGTCTTTCTGCACCGCCAGGACTCGGCGAACCTCGCGTTTACCGACGCGAGTTACGATCAGGTGGTCGTGTATTTCCTTCTTCACGAGCAGCCGGAAGCGGTGCGCACGCGGACGATCGAGGAAGTGTTGCGCGTGGTCCGGCCGGGCGGAAAGGTGGTCTTCATCGACTACCACCGGCCGCACCGGCTGAATCCGTTTCGCTACCTCATGATGCCCGTGCTGAAATGGCTGGAGCCCTTCGCCCTGGGCATGTGGCACAAGGACATCACGGAGCACCTGCCGGCCGCCGCGCGGCCGGCCGCGGTGGAAAAGCAGACCTACTTCGGCGGACTCTACCAGAAGGTGGTGATCATCGTCTAAATATCAGGCACCGAGGCCGCGCGCGAGATCGGCCTGGATGTCCTGAACCGCCTCCAGTCCCACCGCGATCCGCAGCAGTCCGTCGCCGATCCCCGCCGCCGCGCGCGCTTCGGGCGTGATGCGGCCGTGCGTGGTCGATGCGGGATGGGTAATGGTGGACTTCGTGTCGCCGAGATTGGCGGTGATCGATAGCAGACGCGTCGCGTCCACCACGCGCCACGCCCCTTCCTTGCCGCCTTTCACGTCGAACGACACGATCGCACCCGGCCCCTTCTGCTGCCGCCGGGCCAGCTCGTATTGGGGATGCGACGGCAAGCCCGGATAGTAGACGCGCTCGATCTGGGACTGCTTTTCGAGCCAGCGCGCGAGCTGAAGCGCGCTTGCCGACTGGGCTTCCACGCGGATGCGCAGCGTCTCCAGTCCTTTCAGGATCACCCACGCGTTGAACGGGCTCAAGGTCGGCCCGGCGGTGCGCAGAAATCCGAACACGCCCTCGTAAATCACTTCCCGTTTGCCAAGCACCGCGCCGCCGAGCGTGCGGCCCTGCCCGTCCAGATACTTGGTGGCCGAATGGATCACGATATCGGCGCCCAGCTCGAGCGGGCGCTGCAGCACGGGTGTCGCGAAGACGTTGTCCACCACCAGCAGCGCGCCGGCTTTCTTTGCCACGGCCGCAAGCGCCGCGATGTCGTACACCTCGGTCAGCGGGTTCGACGGCGTCTCCAGATAAAGCAGGCGCGTCCGGGGCGTCAAAGCAGTCTGCCACTTTGCGATTTCGGTGCCGGAAACGAACGTGGTGTCGACGCCGAAGCGCTTCATGATGTTGCCCAGAAGCTGCACGGTCGCGCCGAACACACCCGCGGAGCACACGATGTGATCGCCGGACTTGAGCAGGCCCATCACGCAGGCGAGGATCGCCGCCATCCCCGAGGAGGTCGCGACGCAGCACTCGGCGCCTTCGAGCGCGGCGAGCCGCTGCTCGAACACCGATACGGTCGGATTGGTGAACCGCGAGTAGATGTTGCCCGGTTCCTGGTTGGAGAAGCGCGCCGCGGCCTGTGCCGCCGACTTGAACACGAAGCTCGAGGTGAGATACAGCGCCTCGGAATGTTCGCCGAATTGGCTGCGCTCGATGCCGGCGCGCACTGCAAGCGTTTCCAGTTGATAGTCTTCAGCCATGATTTTCCGTCCTGAAAATAAAAAAACCCGTTCCAGCTTTCGCTAAAAACGGGTTTTCACTCGCTTTAGCCGTATTTGTTTAGCATCCGGCTTCCACCGGCGGCGCCCGCAAGCTGATCATCAAATCGGCGCAATCGAAGATTACCCCGGCGCCCGGACTCCTGTCAAACCGGCGGGTAGTTTGGGCTGAGCGAAGCGATGCCCAACGCGGAACTAGTCGACCAGTTCGAGGCCGAGGTCGAGCTGGGTCGCGGCCGCAGCCATGTCCGCCTGCTTGGCACCGTCGCGGCGTTGCGCCTCGACGACGTCGAGGTATTCCCGCGTGACGTCCCCGGTGATGTAGACCCCGCTGAAGCAGGAATCCTCGAAACGTTTGACTTTGGGGTTGACGCTCCTGACCGCGTTGGTCAGGGCGTCGAGGTCCTGGTAGATCAGTTCGTCGCAGCCGACCTCGCGCGCGATTTCGGCCTCCGAACGGCCGTTGGCGATGAGTTCATCGCGCGTCGGCATGTCGATGCCGTAGACGTTCGCAAAGCGCACCGGCGGCGCGGCCGAAGCAAAGAAAACCCTGCGCGCGCCGGATTCGCGCGCCATCTGCACGATCTCGCTGCTGGTGTTGCCGCGCACGATGGAGTCGTCCACCAGCAGCACGTTCTTGTCCTTGAACTCCATGCCGATCGCGTTCAACTTCTGGCGCACCGACCGCCGCCGGATCGCCTGCCCCGGCATGATGAAGGTGCGGCCGATATAACGGTTCTTGATAAAACCCTCGCGGTAGGGCACGTTGAGGTGTTTGGAAAGCTCCATTGCCGCCGGGCGGCTGGAGTCCGGGATCGGGATCACGACGTCGATGTCGAGATGCGCGTAATCACGCTGGATCTTCTCGGCCAGGCTCTCGCCCATCCGCAGCCGCGTCTCGTAAACCGAGATGCCGTCGATCACGGAATCCGGACGGGCGAGATAGACGAATTCGAAAATACAGGGGTTGAGCGAAGGATTGGCGGCGCACTGGCGGCTGAAGAAATTGCCTTCCATGTCGATGAAGATCGCCTCGCCCGGGGCGACATCGCGCACGAGTTCGAAGCCGAGCGTGTCGAGCGCGACGCTCTCCGAAGCGACCTGATATTCGTAGCCGCCTGCCGTCTCCGCGCGGCCGAACACCAGCGGACGGATCCCGTAGGGATCGCGGAATGCGAGCAGCCCGTAACCGGCGATCATCGCCACCACCGCATACGCCCCGCGGCAGCGCCGGTGCACGCCGGAAACCGCCGCGAAGATGGTGGCGGGATCGAGCTTGTAATTGGTCGCTCCCTCCTGCAACTCATGCGCGAGCACGTTGAGCAGCACCTCGGAATCCGAGTTGGTGTTGACGTGCCGCAGGTCCTGCTGGAAGAGTTCGCTCTTCAGTTGCTCGGTGTTGGTGAGATTGCCGTTGTGGGCGAGCACGATGCCGAAGGGAGAGTTCACGTACAGCGGCTGGGACTCGGCGGCGGACCAGGCCGAGCCGGCCGTGGGATAGCGCGTATGGGCGATGCCGGCATGGCCAACCAGCGTGCGCATGTTGCGGGTTCGAAACACGTCGCGCACCATCCCCCCGCCCTTGTGCATATGGAAGGTCGCGCCTTCGGCGGTGACGATGCCGGCAGCATCCTGCCCGCGATGCTGCAACACCAGCAAACCATCATAGAGAATCTGGTTTACCGGATTCTTCGCCACCACACCAAGAATTCCGCACATTGCGCGTGTCCTCAGTCGTATTTGATGCGTTGCGACAGGTCACCGGGCAGCCAGACCTTGACGTAAGTCGCAAACGCTTCCAGCGGTGAACTCAGCATCGCATTGCGCCACAGCGGATCGCGCGGCAGCGTGGTGAGCCCCGCCAGCAGCACCAGCACCAGCACGATCAGCGCGCCGCGCGCAAAGCCGAACAGCATGCCGAACATGCGGTCCTCGACACCGAGCCCGGCGCTCTTTACCAGCCGCGAGATCGCAATCGCCGCCAAACTCATCCCCAGCAGCACACCCAAAAATACCGTCACGAAACCGGCGAGCAACCGCAATTCCTCGCTCGGTATCGCCGCCGGCATGACGGCAGCCACTTTGGCGCCGAACAGGATCGCCACCGCGAACGCGGCCACCCACGCCAACAATGCCAGCACTTCCCGCACCAAACCCCGGATTACGCTGAGCAGTATCGACAAACCGACGATCACCAGAACAGCGTAATCAAAGACCGTCATTTGTTTGGAATGACCTTCCCGTCGAAACCAATGCCCTTCAACTGCTGCTGCGCCTTTTCCGCAGCCTCGCGTGTCGCGAACGGACCTGCGCGCACCCGCGTCACATCCCCCCGGGCCGTCTTGACGACCTCGGTATAGGACTTGATGCCGGCTGCGCCAATCTGCTGCTGCATCTGCTTCGCCTTCTGCGCATCGGACAGCGCCACCACCTGCACCACGAACTGTCCCGCCGCGGCGCCGGCGGTTTTGTCGGGCGCCTTCTCGGACGTTCCCGGAGCAGGAGCCTTCGCCGCTTCCCGCGCGGGCGCAGCGCCTTGCGGCTTCGCTGCGGAATTCGCCGGCGCCGCCGCTGAGGCCTGCGGCGGCTTGCTTTCCGGTGCCGGAGCAGGAGCCGGACCCGGCTTCACGGCAGCGGAAGGCTTGGAGACCGTTCCGGATTCCGGAAGCGGGACGACCTTCGACGTAAACGCTCCGGACTCGGGAGAGGGGATGCGGATATCGATGTCCTGGCTGACCGGTTTGGGCTCACTGTCGAGCACCATCGGCAGCGCCACGACCACCGCCGTCACCGCAACAATGGCACCGATCAGGCGGCGCCGCGCACGCTTTCTGAGCTGTAATTCTTCGTCGCTGACCGATCTTGCCATGCCCCATCAAACCATGTTCAATGCTCAAGCCGTTGTAAATCGGGCGTTTTCACGAGCCCCGCGGCGCCTGTCCACCCGCGCGCGCCTGCATCGCCGCAGCCACCGTGTAAAACGATCCAAACACTAAAATTCTATCATTTACCGTCGCCATATCACAGGCTTGCGCATACGCTTCCGCGATGCTGGCGCACGCGGTGAGCGCTGCTGCCACACCCGCGGCACGCAGCGCCTGCGCGAGCCGTTCGGCATCGGCGCCGCGCGGGGCGCTGATGCCCGCAACGAACCAGTGGTCGATGCGGGATTGGATTGCAGCGATCACCCCTGCAATGTCCTTGTCCCGCAACATCGCGAACACGGCAATCGTGCGCCGGCAGGGAGCCATCTGCGCGAGATTCTCGGCCAGCGCCGCGACCGCGTGCGGATTGTGCGCGACATCGAGGATGACCACGGGCCGCCCCGGCAGAACCTGGAAGCGTCCGGGCGTTTCCGATTGCAGCAATCCGGCCCGGATGTCGTTCATCGACACCGGCAGCCGATCGTGCAGCGTGTCGAGCGCCGTCAGGCAGGCACTGGCGTTGGCGAGCTGATGAGCTCCGCGCAATACCGGATTCGGCAGGCCGTATTTGCCGCCGTGCGGTCCCCGGTACCGCCACTGCGTCCGGTCGGCGGAGAAACTGAAATCCGTGCCGCGCACGAGCAGCCGCGCGCCGATTTCGCGGGCATGACGACGCAGGCTTTCCGGCGGATCCGGGTCAGCGCAGATCGCCGGCCGTTCCGGCCGGAAGATTCCGGCTTTTTCATAACCGATCTCCTCGCGCGTCGCACCGAGATAATCCATGTGATCGAGCGCGATGCTCATGACGAGCGCGCAATCGGCGTCGAAGGCGTTGACCGCGTCGAGCCGGCCGCCGAGTCCGACTTCGAGTACGGCGACATCCACGCGCTCTTGCGCAAACAGCCAGACGGCGGCCAGCGTGCCAAACTCGAAATAAGTGAGCTGCGTAGCCTGTCGCGCATCCTCGACCTTGGTGAAGGCGCGCACGAGGTCAGCGTCCTGCGCTTCGCGCCGCCCGATGCGCACGCGCTCGTTATAACGCAGCAGATGCGGAGAGGTATAGCAGCCCACCTTGTAGCCGGCGTGGCTCAGGATCGCCTCGAGCATCGCGCAGGCCGAGCCCTTGCCGTTGGTGCCACCGACCATGACGAGAGGAAATTCGGGGGCCAGCTCAAGGGCGTTTCTCACCGCGGCGACGCGTTCGAGCCCCATGGCGACGCCCTGGGGATGGAGAAGCTCGATGTACTGGAGCCATGCGTCCAGCGTGCCCGGGCCTGAAGAGGGGGTGTCCGGTTTCATCTGGACAACAAGATTGTTGGACCGCGGTTCTGCAGGCAGCGGGCGAGGTGCGGATGCAGCGGCGAACCGCGACTCAGGCAGCGGGCGGCAGTTTGAGCAGCAGCGTGATCAGGCTGGAGAGCTTGTCGCGCATCTGGCGGCGGTCGACGATCATGTCGATTGCTCCGTGCTCCAGCAGGAACTCGGAGCGTTGGAAGCCTTCCGGCAGCGTTTCCCGCACTGTCTGCTCGATGACGCGCGGTCCGGCAAAGCCGATCAGCGCGCCCGGCTCCGCCAGCACCACGTCGCCGATCATGGCGAAACTGGCGGACACCCCGCCCATGGTCGGATCGGTCAGCACCGAGATAAACGGCAGGCGCTCGCGCGCAAGCCCGGTCAGCGTCGCACAGGTCTTGGCCATCTGCATCAGCGAGAGGAGACCTTCCTGCATGCGCGCGCCGCCGGTTGCGGTGAAACAGATGAACGGCAGGCGCTGTTCGACGCATACCTGCACGCCTCGCGCGAAGCGCTCGCCGACGACCGAGCCCATCGACCCGCCGAGAAAACCGAACTCGAACGCGGCCGCCACCACCGGCAGCGTCTTGATGCTGCCCTGCATCACCACCAGCGCATCTTCTTCCGAGGTGTCGGTGCGCGCTTCTTCGAGGCGCTCGGTGTAGCGCCGGCTGTCCTTGAACTTGAGCGTGTCGATCGGCAGGACTTCGGCCCCGATCTCATAGCGGCCTTCCAGGTCGAGCAACCCGTCGAGGCGCTCGCGCGCGGAAATGCGCTTGTGATGACTGCACTTCGGGCACACATGGAGGTTCTTTTCGAGATCGGCGCGATAAAGCACCGCCTCGCACGATTCGCATTTGCTCCACAGTCCCTCCGGCACGATTTTTTTCGGGCCGCCGTCGCGCTTGATCCTCGGTGGTAGCAATTTTTGCAGCCAACTCATGCGACTTCCTCCCGCGCCAGGGTGTCCATCGCCTGGCGCACGCCGGACAGGAACGCGGTGACGTTCGACGTCACCTGCTCGCGCCGGGAATTCTCGATCTCCTGCACCAGCCGGCTGCCGATCACCACGGCGTCGGCGACCGCAGCGATGCGCTTCGCTGTGTCCGCATCGCGAATTCCGAAGCCCACCCCGATCGGCAGCGCTGTGAAGGAACGAATGCGCGCGATGCGCGCGGCTACGTCGGCCAAGTCGATATTCGCAGCTCCGGTCACACCCTTGAGCGAAACATAGTAGAGGTAGCCGCGACCGAGCGCCGCCACTCGCCTGAGCCTTGCGTCGTCCGTGGTGGGCGACAGCAGAAAAACGGTATCCAGTGCGCGTGCATCGAGGAGTGCGACGAGTTTGTGCGCCTCTTCGGGCGGATAGTCCACCACCAGCACGCCATCGGCATCCGCAACCTTGGCCAGGTCGGCGAAGCGCTCCGCGCCCAGCGCTTCGATCGGGTTGGCGTAGCCGAACAACACCACGGGCGTCGTGCCGTTCAGCTTGCGGAACTCGGCGACATAACCGATCACGCTCTTGAGCGATACGCCGTGCTTGAGGGCCCGTTCGCTCGAACGCTGGATCACCGGGCCGTCCGCCATCGGGTCGGAAAACGGGACTCCGAGTTCGATCACGTCCGCGCCGCCCGCGACCAGCGCGTGCATGAGCGGTATCGCCAGCGCCGGATCCGGATCGCCGGCGGTGATGAACGGAATCAGCGCCCTGCGCCCCTCCCGCTTGAGCTTCTCGAACGTGGCGGCGATGCGCGACATGGTCAAAACGTGATGCCGGACTTCTCGGCAACCGTGTGCATGTCCTTGTCGCCACGCCCCGAGAGATTGACGAGCAGGATCTGGTCTTTCCTCATGCGCGGGGCAATTTTGGCAGCGTAGGCGAGCGCGTGGCTCGATTCGAGCGCCGGGATGATGCCCTCCAGACGGCACAGGTGGTGAAAGGCCTGCAGCGCCTCGTCGTCGGTGACCGCAACGTATTCCGCGCGCCCGCTGTCCTTGAGCCAGGCGTGCTCGGGACCCACGCCGGGATAGTCGAGTCCAGCGGAAATCGAGTGGGTCTCGATGATCTGGCCGTTCTCGTCCTGCAGCAGATAAGTGCGGTTGCCGTGCAGGACGCCGGCCTTGCCGGTGCACAGGGTGGCCGCGTGCTTGCCGCTCTCCAATCCGTAACCGGCGGCCTCGATGCCGATCAGGCGCACGGACTCGTCGGGAATATACGGGTAGAAGATGCCGATCGCATTGGAGCCGCCGCCCACGCACGCCAGGACGGCGTCGGGATGGCGTCCCGCCATTTCCAGCATCTGTTCGCGCGCTTCACGGCCGATCACCGACTGGAAATCGCGCACCATCATCGGGTAGGGGTGCGGTCCGGCGACGGTGCCGATGATATAGAAGGTGTTCTCGACGTTGGTTACCCAATCGCGCATCGCTTCGTTGAGCGCGTCCTTCAGGGTCTTGGAGCCGCTCTCCACCGGCACCACCGTCGCGCCGAGAAGCTTCATGCGGTAGACGTTCTGCGCCTGGCGCCTGATGTCCTGCGCGCCCATGTAGACCACGCATTCCATGCCATAGCGCGCCGCGATGGTCGCGGCGGCCACACCGTGCTGGCCCGCGCCGGTTTCGGCGATCACGCGTGGCTTGCCCTTGCGGCGCGCGAGCAGCGCCTGGCCGATCACGTTGTTGATCTTGTGCGCGCCGGTGTGATTGAGGTCTTCACGCTTGAGATAAACCTGCGCACCGCCGAAATGCTCCGACCAGCGCCGGGCATGGTAGAGCGGACTGGGGCGCCCCACGTAATGCTTCAACTCGTACTGGAACTCGGCGAGGAACTCGGGATCCGCCTGATAGCGCGCATAGGCTTCCTTCAACTGGTCCAGGGCATGGATCAGCGTTTCGGACACGAACACGCCGCCGTAGGGACCAAAATGCCCGCTGGCGTCGGGCAGGTCATACATCCGCATTGCGCACTCCTGACATGAATGCAGCGATTTTCGCCGCATCCTTGATTCCCGGGGTTGCCTCCACGCCGCTCGACACGTCAACCGCCCATGGCCGTACCTGGTGGATGGCCCCGTTCACGTTTCCGGCGTCAAGCCCGCCGGACAGCACGACCGGCAGGGGAAGCGCGGGGATCAAGCTCCAGTCAAACGACTGCCCGGTGCCGCCATGGGTACCGTCTACGAAAGCATCGAGCAGCAACGCTTTGGCGTCGTGATAATCGTGCGCGTATTGTAGCAAATCCACCCCTGCCCGGACCCGGACCGCTTTCATATAAGGCAACCCGAACTGCCGGCAGAACGCGGGCGATTCGGCGCCGTGAAACTGCAGGAGACTGACCGGGGCCTCGGCGAGCACCGCGCGCACTTCCTGCGCGGTCGCATCGACGAACAGCCCAACGGCAGTCACGAAGGGCGGCAATGCGCGAATGATTGCACCGGCAAGCGCCGGCGCCACATAGCGCGGACTCGGCGGATAAAAAACCAGCCCGATCGCGTGCGCGCCGCAGCGCGCGGCGGTGAGCGCATCCTCGATGCGGGTGACACCACAGATTTTCACCGCAGTAGTCATGAATCACGCGTCCAAACAGGCAACGTGCGGCAGCGCCGAACGTGACGCTCGGGGCAGTCCCCAGGCTGCATCGTACACCACGCCCGTAAGATAGAGGCCGGCCGCATCGAAGGTCGGCGCGGCCAGCGCGCGGTCGCGCCCGGCGAGCACCTGGCCGATCCATTCCGGTGGCTGCCTGCCCTTGCCGACATAGACCAGCGCGCCCACGATATTGCGCACCATGTGGTGCAGGTAGGCGTTGGCGCAAAATTCGAAAAGCACGTAATCCCCGCAGCGGTCGATGTCCAGACGGCGCAGGTGCCTGACCGGCGAACGCGCCTGGCACTCGCTCGAACGAAATGCGCTGAAATCGTGCTCGCCGATAAGCAGTCGGGCAGCGCCTTGCATCCGGTCGAGCGCGAGCGGCAGATGGAACCACCCGACCCGTGCCTGGTCGGCCGCCGGCCGCACGGCGCGATTGAGCAGCACGTAACGGTAGCAGCGTTCAAGCGCCGAATAGCGCGCGTGAAACTCCGCGGCGACGACCCTCGCCCAGCTTACGGCGAGCGCAGGGGGAAGCAGCGCATTCGCGCCGCGCACCCAGGCCGTGAGCGGGCGCCGCGCCGCCGTGTCGAAATGCACAACCTGCGCGAGCGCATGCACGCCGGCATCGGTACGGCCGGCGCAGACGGTGACGATGCGCTCACCGGCGATCTGCGAAAGCGCGGCTTCGAGCTTGTCCTGCGCCGCGCAACCCGCCGGCTGCGTCTGCCAGCCACAGAACGCGCTGCCGTCGTATTCGACACCGAGCGCAATTCGCACGGCATCCGTGTTCGCACGTTCAGCCATAACCATAAAAGCGGGAACGAAAGCCCCCAAAACAAAGCGGGAACGAAGCCCCCCAAAACAAAAACCGCGACAGCGCCAACTGCCGCGGTTTTCTTCCTGCCTTACTGAACGTCATGGAATTGCCTGACGCGTTCAGCCCTCACCCCCGCCCCTCTCCCGAAGGGCGAGGGGAGTTTTGTGGTGCACACGGGTTGTCACCCATCTGCACGAAGCTCAATAGGCGGGATCAGCCGAGCCCTGCCAGCAGGAGCTTCGCCTGGGCCTGCTGATCGGAATCGCCCTCCTTGACCACTTCCTGCAGGATCTCCTTGGCGCCGGCCTTGTCCCCCATTTCCTCATACGCCTTCGCCAGATCGAACTTCGTCTGCACGTCATACCAGTGGGCGTCTTTGCCGCCCGCGCCGGGCGCGGCCTGAGACTTCTCGTCCAGATTGAGGTCGATTTCACCGAGATCAAACTTGGATTCGGCATCGGCCGCGCGTGCCTGCTGCGGTCGCGCTGCGCCTCCTGCCGTTGCCGTGCCCGGAACTTCGATCTTGGGCAATTCAATGTTGAAATCGATTGCCGCAGCTTCAGCGGCGGGCGCGGCAGCGGGCTTCGTATCGGCGGCCGGCGGAACTTCGAGATTGAAGTCGGGCATCAATGGCGGCGCCGGCGGCGCGGCGGCCGGTTCCACCGCGCGCGCCTCCTGCGCGCTGCCGCTATCCGGCGCGACGTCGGCCGCCTCGGCAGCCGGTGCGGTCAGGTCGAGGTCCAGATCGAGGTCCACTTCAGGCGCTTCTGTCGCCATCGGCGCCGCGCTCGGCGCATCCTTGCCCGCCGCGTACAGGGGGTTTGCCGCATCGAGTGCGAATCCCATCGCCGCAACCTTCAACCAGTTCGCGCCGTGGCCTCCCGTGAGCTTCTGGAAATCGCCGGCGTACCGGCCGAACGCCGACTTGTCCTTGCGGGCCGCGTAGATTTCGAGCAATTTCACGTGAATGTCTTCGCGGCTCGGCTCCTTGGCCAGCGCTTCCTTGAGTATGGCTTCGGCCTGGGCGTCGCGACCGTGGGTGACATAGATCCGCGCTTCCTCCAATGGATCCACGTCCGCCGCCGGTGCGGCGGCCACTGCAGCAGGAGTCAGTACCTGTGTCGTAGTGAGGCCCGCTGTTGCCGCCGCGGCAGCCAGACCGGCCGGCGCGCCAACGCCGCCGAGTTTTGGCACCAATAGCGACCGCGCATCACCTTCGTCTGCTCCACGGCGCCGCCGCATGAGCCAGTAACCCAGGGCCGCAAGCACGATAACGCCGCCCGCACCGCCAAGATAAAGCGGATCAAGCAGCGTTTCGAGCAAGGATGGCTCGGGCGGTAGCGGAGGAGCCGCTACCGGTTTGGCAGCGGGTTTCGGTTTCGGCGCCTCGGGCTTGGCCTGCGTTACGGGAGGCTGGACCGGCTGCGCCTCCGGTTTCGCGGGGGGCTCAGGCTTGGCGGCAGCTTCCGGTTTTTGCTGTGCCTCCGCCTTTTGCTGCGCCGCCGCCAGCCCCGCGCTCTTGATTTCGAGCACGCGCTGCATGTCCTTGATGGTCTTCTCGAGCTGCGCGACGCGTTCATTGGCTTCGTTCAGCGCTTTCTCGCGCGCGATGATCTCTTCTTCAAGACTGCGGATGCGCTCTTTGGCGCTGACCTGCTTGCCGTCTTTGGTGTCGACCATGGGACCCGGCGGCTCACCCTTCGAAAGGCGAACCACATCCCTTGTTTCGCCAGCGGCCTTATCGTCGACCCGTGCGGTGATCCGGCCGCTGGTCGCAGGGCGCGCCTCCGGGGCCAAAGCCGCTGCGTCAGCCAGCTTGCGGCGATAGGCGTTCCAGTCGGCGACCTGCGCGCGATACTCCTTGAGCGCCTCTTGCTGCGGAATTGCTGCCACTTCCTCCTTGTCGGGGACGCGCAGAATCTTGCCGCTTCGAACAAGATTCATGTTCTTTCTGATGAAGGCGTCGGGGTTGCTGCGGAAGAGGCCAACCAGCATTTGTTCGATCGATATACCTTCAGGCCGTACGCTGCGTGCAATCTTGGAGAGTGTCTCCCCGCGTTGAATCGGCCCGTAACTGCCGGGGGCGGCGGCAGGCCCGTCCACTACCCGCGCCGGCAGCGGCTGCGGCGTGGGTGCAGGACGAGAATCCGCAACCGCAGGTGGAACTTCCAGGCCGGGAGGATCGAGCAGCGCTCTATACTCCCGCATGAGCCGCCCGGATGCCCAACTCAGATCGACCAGGATGTCGACGACGAATTCGTTGACGGGCCGTGCAGAAGTGACCTTGATGTAGGGTTGACCATTCGGGCGTTTTTCGATCCGCAAGGCGAGTCCCGTCACCGCGGAGCCGTACTGCAGATTGGCCTGCCGATACGCGTCGGGCGATGCCAGGCGCACGGAGAGCGAGGCAAGCTCTTCCTTCTGCACGGAGACCAGATCGATTTCTGCCTGAAACGGCTGACCCAGCGACGACAGGACGGTAAGTCTCCCCAAACCGGCCGCGTTGACAACCCATGGCGTGAGCAGCATCAGCGCCGCAATCAGCCATTTTCTTAGAATGAAATCGTCCACACCGCCCCTTTCCGCTTCCCTTGAGGGTCCCCTCCACAACTAAATTAACATCAGTCAGTTAGCCATGCAAGCTAATATTGCCTCTAATGTTGCGGGCTAATCTGACTATTTTTAATAAATTTTCAGGAGGATACGACCGGGCTAACGCCGTCCGCCCGGACCGCTGTGAAAAACATCACATCCAACGCTGCCGCCTCGAAGACCCGTGCCTGATTGCGGGCGACCGCCCGCGCTACCTGGCCCCTTCTTTGACGGCCTTTTCAAGGTCCTTGATGCGCTGATTGGCCTCGTTCAGGGCGCGCTCGCGGGCAATCAACTCTTCTTCCAGCGCCTGCACGCGATCTTCAATGCTGCGGCCCTTTTTGCCCGCCCCCCCTGGCTGTCCCTTCGAAAGCCGTAATACATCCTTCCCGCGTTTATCGCCGGCCGCTTTGTCATCGACCTTGACGCGCGCCGCATCACGCTTCCTTTCTGTCCCTTCCCGTTGGGAAGTCTTGCCCGCCGTGTCCGCGAGCCGGCGGCGATATCGGTTCCAGTCCGCCGTCTGCACACGTATCTCCTTTGCGGCTTCACGCCGCTCCAATGCGGCTAATTGTTCTTTTTCCGGTATGCGCAGCGTCGCACCTGCCTTCACGAGATTCATGTTCTTGTTCACGAATGCGTCGGGGTTGTGGCGAAAGATGCCGACGAGCATCTGTTCCAGGGAAACGCCTTCCGGTTTCACGCTGGCGGCGATCTTGGACAGCGTCTCGCCACGCTTGACGGGCCCATACTCCTTGCCGGCAGCTGGCGCGGGCGTCGGCACCGCCGCCGGAGCTGGGCGCGCCGGCGCCGCACGCGTTTCGGGCTCAGCTGGGACCGAGGCAACCGTCTGGGGCGGGGTATAACCCGGTGGGTCAATGAGTGCCGTATATTCGCGCGTAAAGCGTCCGGCGGCGGAGTGGAGTTCGATCACCAGATTGACGAAGGGCTCGGTGACCGCGCGCGTCGACACGATCTTGACGTATGCCTCGCCATTGGGGCGCTTTTCAATTGCCACGTGCATTCCGGTCAGCGCGGCTCCATATTGAAGATCGGCCCGGCGATATGCATCGGGCGGTGCCAGACGCACGACCAGCGTCGAGAGCTCCTCTTTCTGTACCGAGACCAAGTCGATTTCCGCCAGGAGCGGCTGCCCCAGCGACGAACGGACACTGAGGTTTCCCAAGCCAGCCGCATGCGCAATCCACGGCGCCAACAGCAGGATTCCCACCCACCCCCGATTCAATACAGGCTTGTACACGGCATCACCCTTGTTGTCCTTGTTGCGCGATCGATCAGAATAACACCAAACTGACTATCGCCAAACGGGCAAGCCCCGTCCGCGCGCGCCCACCGACGTGAGGTCAGGTGTTGAGGACGGCCTTTTGACCCGCGGCGCGTGTGTAAGTACCCGCCCGCACGTTGGCTTCAAGCAGAATACGGAGCATCCGGCGCAGCGGCTCGGCGGCCCCCCAGAGCAACTGGTCGCCAACGGTGAATGCCCCCAGATACGTTCCGCCCATAGCCAGTTTGCGCAGTCGGCCAACGGGAATGTGCATCTGTCCGGTCACGGCAGCCGGAGTCAGTTCGCGCATGGACGGCTCGCGCTCATTCGGGACCACGCGCACCCAGTCGTTGGCCGACGCGATAATGTCGGTAATTTCATCGAGCGGCACGTCTTTTTTCAGCTTGATCGTCAGTGCCTGGCTGTGGCAACGCATGGCGCCGATGCGCACGCAGAGACTGTCGATCGGCGTGGCGGGCGTGCCGAACGCCTCGCCCCGTCCGAGGATCTTGTTGGTTTCGGCGCCCCCCTTCCATTCCTCGAGCGACATGCCGTTGCCCAGGTCCTTGTCGATCCAGGGAATGAGGTTGCCCGCGAGCGGCGCACCACCAAAATTGTCCATCGGGAGCGTGCCGTCGGTCTGCTTCGCGTGCACCCTGCGGTCGATTTCCAGGATCGCCGAAGCGGGATCGGCAAGCAGATCTCTGACTTCGGCGTTGATCAGCCCGAACTGGGTCAGCAGCTCCCGCATATGCTGCGCGCCGCCGCCGGAAGCCGCCTGGTAAGTCATGCACGTCATCCATTCCACCAGATCGTTCTGGAACAACCCGTGCATGCCCATCAGCATGCAGCTGACCGTGCAGTTGCCGCCGATGTAATTCCTGATGCCTCCGGTCAGGGCGTCCTTGATAATGGAGATGTTCACAGGATCAAGGATGATGATGGCGTCATCCTTCATGCGCAGGGTCCTGGCCGCATCGATCCAGTAGCCGTTCCAGCCCGCGCCGCGCAGCTTCGGATACATCTCGGCGGTGTAATCGCTGCCCTGGCACGTGACGATAACGTCCATCGCTTTCAATGCATCGACATCGCGCGCGTCCTTGACGGGCGGCACGTCCTTGCCGATCGCGGGACCCCGGCCGCCGGCCCGGGAGGTCGAGAAGAATACCGGATCGATCAGATCAAAGTCGCGCTCCGCCAGCATGCGCTGTGTCAGCACGGATCCCACCATGCCACGCCAGCCAATCAAGCCTACTTTCCTCATGATGCCTGTCCCAATATCGCGTGCCTCATTCTACCAAGCTTGCGACTACAGCGCGGCAACCACCGCGTCGCCCATTTCACTTGTGCCAACCTTGCGGGAACCCGCCTCGTGGATATCCGCCGTGCGATAACCCTGCGCCAGCACGTCCTTGACGGCCGCCTCGATGCGATACGCCCATTCATCCTTGCTGAAGGTATAACGCAACATCATGGCTGTCGACAGGATGGTCGCGAGCGGGTTGGCGAGATTCTTCCCGGCGATGTCGGGCGCCGAACCATGGCTCGGTTCGTAGAGTCCTTTGGACCGTGCGTCGAGCGATGCCGACGGCAGCATCCCGATCGATCCGGTGAGCATCGAAGCCTCATCCGAAAGAATGTCCCCGAACATGTTGCCGGTCACGATCACGTCGAACTGCCGGGGGTTGCGCACGAGCTGCATGGCCGCATTGTCGACGTACATGTGCGACAGCTCGACCTCACGGTGGTTCTTGCCCACCTCATTCACCACTTCACGCCACAGGCGGCTCGTCTCGAGCACGTTCTCCTTGTCGACCGAACAGAGCTTCTTGCGGCGCTTCATCGCGGCCTGGAAACCGATCTCCGCGATGCGCCGGATTTCCGGTTCGGAATAAAGCATGGTATCGAAGCCTTCGCGCGCGCCGCTCGCGTTCTGGCGCCGTCCGCGCGGCTCGCCGAAATAGATATCGCCGGTAAGCTCGCGCACGATCATGAGATCCAATCCCGACACGATTTCGGGCTTGAGCGTGGAAGCCCCGACCAGTTCCGGATACAGCACCGCCGGCCGCAGGTTGGCGAAGAGCCCCAGTTCCTTGCGGATGCGCAGTATGCCCTGCTCCGGCCGCTGCGCCCGCGGCAGGGCATCGTACTTCGGCCCGCCGACCGCGCCGCAAAGCACGGCATCCGCCGCGCGCGCCAGTTTCAGTGTGGCCTCCGGCAGCGGGTCGCCGTGCGCGTCGAAGCCCGCACCGCCGAACGGCGCTTCCTCCAGCTCGATCTTCAAGCCGTCTTGCGCCAGCGCGCGCAACACTTTGAGCGCCTGACCGACGATTTCCGGACCGATGCCGTCACCGGCCAATACCGCAAGCTTCATGTCAAATGCGAAAGGCGAAAAGAGCTTACTCCTCTCTCCTTTCGCCTCTCTCCTCTCTCAGGAAAATAACCAGGGTTGGCGCCCGCGATGTTGCGCTTCGAACGCCGCGATCTTGTCGGCGTGTTCCAGCGTCAGGCCGATTTCGTCGAGACCATTCAACAGGCAGTGTTTGCGGAACGGGTCGATCTCGAACGCGAAGCTCTCGCCGCCCGGCGTCGTGATCGTCTGCGCCTCGAGATCGACCGCCACCCGGTAGCCGGGCGCAGTCTGCACTTCGCGGAAGATCCGTTCGACGATTTTCGGGTCGAGCTTTATCAGCAAGAGCCCGTTCTTGAGCGAATTGTTGTAGAAGATGTCCGCGAAACCGGGCGCGATCACCGTCTGAAACCCATATTGCAGGAGGGCCCACGGCGCGTGCTCCCGGGATGAGCCGCAGCCGAAATTCTCGCGTGCGAGCAGCACCGTCGCGCCGCGAAAGCGGTCCTGGTTCAGCACGAAGTCGGGATTGAGCGGACGCTTGGCGCAGTCCATTCCCGGCTCGCCGTGATCGAGGTAACGCCATTCGTCGAACAGGTTGGGCCCGAATCCCGTGCGCTCGATCGACTTCAGGAATTGCTTGGGAATGATCGCGTCGGTGTCGACGTTGGCGCGGTCGAGCGGCGCCACCAATCCCTCTTTTCTAATGAATTTTTCCATTTAGTAGTTCTTTTTCTGTTCTGCCTTGTTTTCGATCTTGCTTCCCAATGTCTCCATGTCACGACCGAACCCGGCCATCGTATTGCAGCCGGTCAGCACGAACGTTACAAGCAGCACGATTCCGCAAACTTTGCGCATGGTTGTCTCCTATTAAGCAAGCTCACGTACGTCCACGAAATGCCCCGCGATCGCCGCCGCCGCGGCCATCGCCGGACTCACCAGATGCGTCCTGCCCCCCGCGCCCTGCCGGCCTTCGAAATTGCGGTTGGAGGTGGAGGCGCAACGCTCACCCGGGGAAAGCTGATCCTCGTTCATGCCGAGGCACATCGAGCAGCCCGGCTCGCGCCATTCGAAACCCGCCGCCGTGAAAATCTGATCCAGGCCTTCTTTTTCCGCCTGCGTTTTGACCAGACCGGAACCCGGCACCACCATTGCAAGCTTGACGTTGGCGGCCACATGTTTCCCTTTCACGACCTCCGCGGCCAAACGCAGGTCCTCGATGCGTGAGTTAGTGCACGAGCCGATGAAAATCTTGTCGAGCCTGATCTCAGTGATCGGCGTATTGGGCTTGAGGTCCATGTATTTGAGCGCGCGCTCCATCCACTCACGCTGCACAGGGTCCCTCGCCTGCGCCGGATCGGGCACCTTGCCGTCCACTGTCGTCACCATCTGCGGATTCGTGCCCCAAGTGACCTGCGGCTTGATCTCGTCCGCTCTAAGCGAAACCACCGTGTCGAACTTCGCGCCGTCGTCGCTCTTGAGCGTCCGCCAATGGGCAACCGCTTTGTCCCACAGTGCACCCGTCGGGGCGAAGGGCCGACCCCTGACGTATTCGAAAGTGGTATCGTCCGCTGCGACCATTCCGGTTCGCGCGCCGGCCTCGATTGCCATGTTGCAGAGCGTCATGCGACCTTCCATGGACAGCCCACGGATCGTGCTGCCGGCAAACTCGATCGCGTAGCCCGTACCGCCGGCGCTGCCGATCTTGCCGATGATCGCAAGGGCGACGTCCTTGGCCGTTATGCCCGTTCCGAGCCGGCCCTCGACGATGACCTGCATCGCCTTCGATTTTTTCATCACCATGCACTGCGTAGCGAGCACGTGCTCCACCTCGCTCGTGCCGATGCCGAAGGCGAGCGCGGCAAACGCGCCGTGGGTGCTGGTGTGCGAATCGCCGCATACCACCGTCATCCCGGGCAGCGTCGCGCCCTGTTCCGGTCCGATGACATGCACGATGCCTTGCCGCTTGTCGAGGAACGGAAAATACACCTTGGCTCCGAACGCCTTCATGTTTGCATCCAGCGTTTCGACCTGCAGCCGCGATATCGGGTCCTTGATGCCCTTGTCCCAGTCCTTGGTGGGCGTGTTGTGGTCGGCGGTCGCGACCACCGAATCGACCCGCCACGGTTTGCGCCCGGCGAGTCTGAGCCCTGCGTAAGCCTGCGGACTGGTAACCTCATGCACGAGATGGCGGTCGATGTAGACGAGCGCCGTGCCGTCCCGCTCCTCGTGCACGAGATGGCTTTGCCACAACTTGTCGTACAGCGTCTGGGCCGTCATGTTTCACGTAACCTCATGGAAACTTGGAATTATTACATACTCAGACCGCTCAGAGTAGCGTAAATTCGATTCGCGCGCGTCAGCGCGAATCGGGCCGCAGTTTCCACCACAGAATCAACATCCCAGCGAGCGCGCATGCGGCAGCGAGCGAATACGTGATGCCCGGCCCGAGATAATCCCAGCCATAGCCGCTGGCGAAACCGCCGAGGGCGCCGCCCACACCGAAGGAAAGGCTGCCATAGATCGCCTGTCCTCGTGCCTGGTGCCGGCCGCGGAACAGCCGGTGCACGACGCCGATCGCGGCCGCATGGAACGAACCGAACGTCGCGGCGTGCAAGGTCTGCGCGACCAGCAGCACCAGCAGGCTGGCAGCGCCCCAACCGATCATCAGAAAGCGCAAGACGGCAAGCGCGAAACTCGCAATCAGGATCTGTCTCAGCGTGAACGAGCGATACAGATGGGGCATCCAGACGAAGATGCCGATCTCGCAGAGGACGCCCAGCGCCCACAGCCAACCGGTCAAGCCTTTGCTGTAGCCGTGATTGACGAGATGGATCGAATAGAACGTGTAGTACGGGCCGTGCGCCGCGGCCATCAGTGCGCTCGCAACCACCAGCGCCACCACCGTTGGCTTGCGGACAACGTCCCAGATCGGCGGCTGGTCTGCGGGAGGCGGCGGGGAGATGGCATCCGGTATCTGCCAGCATAATGCGAGCATGCCCACCATCATCGCCATCACGACCCACGGCAGCACGCTGACCTCGAACCAGTCGAGCATGTAACCGACTACAACCACCGCCGCGATGAACCCAACGGAACCCCATACGCGGATGCGGCCATAGCGCGCCGTCTCCTCGCCCAGATGCGAAAGCGTGGTCGCTTCGATGAGCGGCAGCGCGGCGCTCCAGAAAAACGTCATGGCGAAAAGCACGACGAACAACAGCGCGAAGCCGGTGCCGGCAAACACGCCCACAAAACACGCGAGGCCGGCCATCCCGGTGAGCCGCACGATGCGCAGGCGGCTGGGGCCGCGGTCCGCAAGCCACCCCCACAGGTGCGGAGCCATGATCCGCGTCAGTTGCGGCAGCGCCATCAGCACGCCGATCTGCACGGCGGACATCTCCACCTCTTTCAGGTACAGGCTGAAAAAAGGCGCAAACGCGCCGATATAGGCGAAGTAGAAAAAATAAAAACCGGCAAGACGCCGGTATGGGAGAGCGGACATCGAGGCCTCAGGCCTCGTCAGGATCGGGGTCTTCGGTCGCAGCGGCGCTCCTGAGCTTTTCGATCACCTCCTGCGGCGCCTGCGCCGGGATGCGTGGGGTTTCACAGCGGACATCGGCGTTCTGCGCGCGGTGCCGCAGCGCATGATCCATGAGCGTCAACGCCATCATCGCTTCGCAAATCGGGGTCGCCCGGATGCCCACGCACGGATCGTGGCGGCCGTGGGTCTCGATCAACGTGGGATTGCCCTCTTTGTCGATCGTGCGCCGCGCGAGGCGGATACTCGAGGTCGGCTTGACCGCGACGTGCACGACGACATCCTGCCCGGTCGAGATTCCGCCCAGAATGCCGCCGGCATTGTTCGAAAGAAATCCGTGCGGCGTCATCTCGTCCGAGTGCTCCGTACCCTTTTGCGTGACCGCGGCAAAACCCGCGCCAATTTCCACGCCTTTGACGGCATTGATGCTCATCATGTTGTAGGCGAGATCCGCGTCGAGCTTGTCGTAGACCGGCTCGCCCCACCCGACGGGCACGTTGGACGCGATGGTCGTGATCTTCGCGCCGGCCGAATCACCGGATTTGCGCAGCTTGTCCATGAATTCTTCGAGCTGCGGCACGAAACTCTCGTCAGCGACGAAAAAGGGATTGTCGTACACGACATCCCACGTCTTGAAGGGAATCGCGATCGGTCCGAGCTGCGCCAGATAGCCGCGCACCATGACGCCGTGCTTCTCGCGCAGCCATTTCTTGGCGATCGCGCCGGCCGCCACGCGCACCGCCGTCTCACGCGCTGACTGCCGTCCACCGCCGCGATAATCGCGAATGCCGTACTTCTGCCAATACGTATAGTCGGCATGCCCCGGGCGGAACATGTCTTTGATCTTGGAGTAATCCCGGCTTCGTGCATCGACATTGCGGATCAGGAGCGCGATCGGCGTGCCGGTGGTCATGCCTTCAAACACGCCCGACAGGATCTCCACGACGTCTTCCTCGCGCCGCTGCGTCACATGGCGCGAGGTGCCGGGTTTGCGCCGGTCGAGCTCGGGCTGAATGTCGGCCTCGGTGAGCGCCATGCCCGGCGGACAGCCGTCGACCACGCAGCCGATCGCCGGCCCGTGGCTTTCGCCGAACGAAGTCACGCAGAAAAGTTTGCCTAACGTGCTGCCGGACATGACGAAACACGGCGTAAAATTCGATGTCTGAGTTTAACATAGAGCGTGTTTAACCCTGGCCGATCCATGACCGACAAACCCGATCCCGACAAATTGAAAGGCCCTTCGACGGAGCTCAGGACAGGCCCCGGCGGCCTCACCATGCGCGAACTGCATGAGAAAGTGAAAAAGAGCCACTTGCGGGACCAGGCGGCGGGCAAGGCGCGCAATCAGCTCGCGCAGCCGCAGAACCGATGGCAGCGGTTCGTGCGCTACGTCTGGGACAAGAAGAAAGGTTAGCTCGCAGCGGCGCTTGCTCAGTTCGCATTGAATCAGCGGTTGACAAGCGCCCGCAATAGTGACACGCCCCACCCCACACCGAAGCCGGTGACATCGGTCGCCACCGCGCCGAGTCCTCCTTTGCAACTGCTGCCGGACAGGTCCACGTGAATCCACGGCCGGTCATCGGTGAAGCGCTTCAGGAAACGCGCAGCCAGAATATGGTCGGCCTGACCCTCCATCGTACACTGCTTGACGTCAGCCACGCCGCTCTCGAGTGCCGTGTCGTAATCCGCGTCGAGCGGAAATGTGCACACGCGCTCGCCGGCCGAAATCCCCGCCGCGATCGCTTGCCGCGCTAATTCATCGCTGGTCGCGAATATGCCGCTGTAACGGTCTCCCAGCGCGACATGCATACTGCCGGTGAGCGTGGCGAAATCGATGATCAGATCGGGTTTGGCGCGAGCGGCGAGCGTAAGCGTATCCGAGAGCACCATGCGCCCCTCGGCGTCGGTGTGCACGATCTCGATGGTGGTGCCGTTCAAGGCCGTTACCACCTCATTCTGCTTGTAGGCCGTGGGGCTCAGATGGTTCTGAGCGAGCGCGAGCCAGCAGTCCAGATTGAGCGGCAAGCCGGCTTCGCCGGCTGCGAGCAGGATGCCGAGGGCGACCGCGGAGCCGTTCATGTCTTCGTGCATGCCGTGCATATAGCGTGCGGTCTTCAAATTGTGCCCGCCGGTATCGAAGCAGATGCCCTTTCCGACCAGCGCCAGTGTTTGTTTTGCCTTCTTGTGGCGATAGCGCAAGCGCACGATTGCCGCGTCCTCCTCGGTGCTGCCCTGCGCAACCGCGACAAACGCCCCCGCCCCCATCCTGCGCAGTCGCTTGAGATCGTATTCCTCGCAGGCCCAGCCATAGGCGCGCGCGAGTTTCCTGACGCGTTCGCGATAGGCGCCGGGCGTCAGCTCGTTGGGGGGCAGCACGGTAAGCTCGCGGCACAGCGTGTTGCCCATGGCCCGTGCCCGCAGGACGGCAAAGCCGTCAGCGGCTCGATGGCCGTAAAGCCACATCCGCTCCAGTGGAACCGCCCCGGATTTCTTCTTGCGCTCCGGCAGCTTCGTTCCGTTGATCCACGCGGCATAGACCGCGAGTTCGGCCGCGCGCTGGCGGACCTTGCCATCGCCGAATACCCCGATCGCAATCTCCTTCGGGCTCTCGGCAAACAGCAGCTGCAAGCCCTTGCGCACCGCGGTCTGCTGGTCGAACGGCGATTGGCCGGGGTCCAGCATCACCCAGGCCGCCAGCGCACCCTGCGGCAGATCGGCAGCGAGGGGGCTCGTTGCAAGCTCATCGAGCGTCTTTCGACGACGCTTGAGCGCGGTATCCAGCACGCTCGCGAATGGCAGTCCGGACAACGCGGTGGCGCTTCTTGCCTTGGGCAGCACCAGCAGCACGTGATCGGCGCGTTTTGCGTCCGACGTGGAAAGCAACGCCGAACTTTGTTCCAGCTTTGCGAGCATGAAATCCCGATAAAGAGGTGCCAGGAAGGGTTTGATTATAACTAACCGGTGCGGCCAACCGTGCTGAGGTGAATTCGATTAAAATTGGTGACACCACGGGGGCGTATTCCCGATCCTCAATCCTGAACCAACATGCGCCAATACCTCGACCTGATGCAGCACCTGCTCGAGCACGGCGTGCGCAAAGCCGATCGCACCGGCACCGGCACGCTCAGCGTCTTTGGGGCTCAACTCCGGTTCGATCTCAATGCGGGATTTCCGCTGCTCACCACCAAGAAGGTGCATCTCAAGTCGATCATTCACGAACTGCTGTGGTTTCTGAAAGGTGAAACCAACATCAAGTATCTCAGGGACAACGGCGTGACCATCTGGGACGAGTGGGCTGATGCCAACGGGAACCTCGGGCCGGTGTACGGCTACCAGTGGCGCTCCTGGCCTGCAGCGGACGGGCGGCACATCGATCAGATCAGTCAGGTCATCGAGCAGATCCGGAAAAACCCCGACTCGCGGCGCATGATCGTGTCGGCCTGGAACGTCGCTGACCTCGACAAGATGGCGCTGATGCCGTGCCACGCATTTTTCCAGTTCTATGTCGCGAACGGCCGGCTTTCGTGTCAGCTGTATCAGCGCAGCGCCGACCTGTTTCTCGGAGTGCCTTTCAATATCGCGTCGTACTCCCTGCTCACGCTGATGGTGGCCCAGGTATGCGGGCTCAAACCGGGCGACTTCGTGCACACGTTTGGCGACACACACCTTTATCTCAACCATCTCGACCAGGCGCGCGAGCAGCTCTCGCGCACCCCGCGCAAGCTGCCGGCGATGCGGCTCAATCCGGCGGTGACCGGCATTTTCGAGTTCAAGTATCAGGACTTCACGCTGGAGGACTACGATCCGCATCCGGCAATCAAGGCGCCGATTGCCGTATAGCCGGTGATGGGTGATGAGTAATGAGAAAGACTCTGGGAATGAGGCGACCCCATTACCCATTACCCATTACCCATTACCCATCGCGGGTATCGATCATCGTCGCGATGGCGAAGAACCGCGTTATCGGCGCGGATGGCCGCATCCCCTGGCATCTCCCGAACGAACTGCGGGTATTCAAGCGCGTGACGATGGGCCACCACATGATCATGGGCCGCAAGACCTACGAATCGATCGGGCGGCTCCTGCCGGGTCGCACCACGGTCATCGTCACGCGCCAGCCCGATTACCGCGTGCCCGGCGCGTTGATCGCGCATTCGTTCGACGCGGCGCTCGCCGCATGCGAGGGAGACGCGGAGGTCTTTGTGATCGGCGGGGGCGAGCTCTACCGCGCGGCGCTGCCCGTCGCGGACCGCATATATCTCACCACGGTGGAGGCCGAGCC
>JACQOK010000078.1 GCA_016202565.1 Betaproteobacteria bacterium
ATCGAGAACACCGGCGCCGGCATCGCCCCGAAGGATGAAATCGAAAGCAGGCTCGACGCCGCCGGCACCGTCACGATCTACACCGTTTCCAAGGCGCAGGGACACGGCCACGAAACGACGCTTGCGATGATCGTCGCCGACGCGCTCGCCGTGCCACGCGCGCAGGTGAAGGTGGTGCAATGCGAGTACGACACGCCGCTGCAGGGCAACCACACCGGCGGCTCGCGCACCACGGTGGGCGCCGGCAGCGTGTGCTATCTCGCGGCGCAGAAACTGATCGAGCAGGGCAAGGCGCTCGCCGCGCTCGAGCTCAAACTCGAGCCCTCGCAGATCGCCTACGCCGACGGGGAATTTCGCTCCACCGAATCGCAGCGCACAGTAAAGCTTTCGGAGCTCGCGAAGTCGAAGACGCTTTCGGTCATCGCGGAAGGCAAGTTCGGCTCGACCTTCCCCAACGGCTGCCACATCGCCGAGGTCGAGATCGATCCCGAAACCGGCGCCGCGCAAATCGCTTCCTACTGCGCGGTGGACGATTGCGGCACCGTCATCAACCATGCGATCGTCGAAGGCCAGCTGCATGGCGGCGTGGTGCAGGGCGCGGGCCAGATCTTCGGCGAGCAGATCGTGTATCACCCCGAGACCGGTCAGCCCCTTTCCGCGAGCTTCATGGACTACATCATGCCGCGCGCGGGGCTCTTGCCGAGCCTGCGCGGGGAAGAACATCCCACGCCGAGCAAAGTGAGCCCCCTCGGCGTCAAGGGCATGGGGGAATCCGGCTGCACCGCTTCGCTGCCGGTGCTCGCCAACGCCGTCATCGACGCGCTGCGCCCGCTCGGCATCCAGCACCTCGACATGCCGCTCACACCCGCGAAACTCTGGCATGCGATCCACGCGGCACAGCACGGGAAGAATTAGCCGACTGCCCGACTATGAAGACGGCATTTTCAAGAGGCGTGAGCCACCGAGCGAAACACAGCCTATTCGCTCCCTGACTGGGCGCTCCTTGCAAATCTTTGCCGACACGAACAAGAGCCGCTATCTCGTTGTCGTGAGGATTTCCCGTTTGACGTCAGAAATGTCTCGCGCGCGAGTCGCCGGACCCACGTCGCATTGTCCCTGGCGCGGACAGCGTGAACTGCGCGGGCAGATTATGCGAGCAGGTTGCTCCAGGGACTCCTCAACCCAGGCAATGCTGAGAATATTGGCTGCTGCGCGAATGGCCTCTGCTGCCGGGCGACCTATCCGCGCCTGGCCTCCTTTCCGAAAACAGTCTTCCCCGATGCTATCCACAATCTGCGCTTCGTCGGCCCCGTTTGAGGAGAGCGCGGGCACCAGGTCGATCCCTACCGATAGTACGTGGGGGTTCCCCGCCATATCACGGGTGCGAAGAGTGTGACAACAGTAGAGTTGCCACCGATCGTCCGCTCTAAGGACGGAAATCTGCGAACTCGAGTCGTTCTGGGCATTGCCGACCATGCGGAACACGGCCCAATGCGGGCAGGGGTCTGTGGCCTGCGTCATGTTGCCCCAAGGTAGTGGGATGCCGTTGCCCCGATACACCGCGCGGAAGTGCCCCGGCGCAGTCGCGTCAAAAAAGTGCCAATACGGATAGGGAGACACCTTTGTCATTCGCCGCATCATTACCGCCGGCGTAAGTTCGAGCTTTCGTCTCGCCTCGATCCGATATCGTTCTCTCATCAGGAAGCGGCGGAACGGCACTTTCGGACAGAGCAAGGCGCCGGCGAAGAAACTGCATTCGAAGTCTCTCCACGCGAGCAGAACATCTCTTGCCTCGATGCCGGCGTGCAAGGGTGAGCCGCTGTCCGGGCTTCCACCCATGTCACCTCCCGTGGCGTGAGGCGATTTCAGGCCGTCTCCTCCATGAAGCAGCTTATGCCCAATGTGAGTCGCCAGATCGAACTTCAGACGTGCCGCATCCGACTGCAAGGCCTTATTCAGATAAACGGTGCCGGGAGTATCGAAAAAGGACCGAACCACGCTTCGAACCTCGTGGTCGTTGTCACGTGCAAGTAACGGCTTGCGCTCGAACCAGCGAATCTCAAGGCCATGGCGCTTGCACAGTGCCATCAGATCATCGACCTTGAGCGGGAACGCCCGCTTGCTGACCTTTTCGGCGGCGCGTTCCAGATCGGGATATTCGTTGCGCGATATTTCCTGGTGCGAGCGAATCAACAGATGCGCGAACTGACGTCCCGTGGTCCCCGTCTGCGACAAAAGCTCGGGGATCGCAGCCTGCAGCAGGTTCTTGGAGAAAAGAAACGAAGGATCAAAAGGAATCCGTGCCGCGCCACCAGCCGCCTTTTCGCGACTGACCGGAGCGAACTCCGCGTTCTCATCGAGAAACCACACGGGTTTTCTCTGGAAGACGCTCGCGATCAAGGCGAGCACCCCCTCAGACGGAATCCGGCGCCCACTTTCAATCATGCTGAGGTAGGACACCGACGGTGCAGACTGTGGATCAATCTGGGCACAGCGCGCAGACAGATCTTCGAGCGTAATCCGGTGCTCTTTTCGCAGGGTCCGCAGCTTCGCCCCGAGGAAGTGGCTGTTCCTGATGATTCGTTCCATCTTTCGTCCCGTCAGTAAAAGTGACCTTGTGAAATTGCAGAAGCCCTCTTTTGTGAAATTTACATTGTGAAATTTTATTGTGTGGAATTCACACAATACCCACATTACCGTGCTCTTGTCCACTTCCAAACCGAAGGAGATTGGCATGATCAAGAGTGCAAGCAAGCACGCTGCTGCGATCGAAGCGATCAAGGACGAATGGGAAGAGAACCCGCGCTGGCGGGATGTCAAGCGCGACTATACGGCCGCGGACGTATTTCGCCTCCGCGGGTCGTTGGTCATCGAACATACCCTCGCCCACCGCGGCGCCGAGAAGCTGTGGCGGCTGCTTACCACCCGGCCTTACGTAAACACGCTCGGCGCACTGACCGGCAATCAGGCGATGCAGCAGGTGAAGGCGGGATTGCAGGCCATCTACCTGTCGGGCTGGCAGGTTGCGGCGGATGGAAACGACTCGTGCCAGATGTATCCCGACCAATCGCTGTACTCGGTATCGAGCGTGCCCAGCGCGGTGCGCCGGATCAACAACGCTCTCATGCGTGCCGACCAACTGCATCACGCCGAGGACGACGATGCGCTGGACTGGTTTGCGCCGATCGTGGCCGACGCGGAGTCGGGATTCGGCGGTGTGCTGAACGCATACGAGCTGATGAAGGCGATGATCGAGGCCGGCGCGGCGGGCGTGCACTTCGAGGACCAGTTGTCGTCGGTCAAGAAATGCGGCCACATGGGCGGAAAAGTGCTCGTGTCCACGCAGGACGCGGTGCAAAAACTCTGCGCCGCGCGGCTCGCGGCCGACGTCATGGGCGTGCCCACCGTATTGCTCGCGCGCACGGACGCGGAAGCCGCGACGCTCGTCACCAGCGACGTCGACGAGAACGACAAGCCGTTCCTGACCGGAGAGCGCTCGGCCGAAGGCTTCTATCGGGTGAGAAACGGCATCGAGCAGGCGATTTCGCGCGGACTCGCGTACGCGCCGTACGCCGATATGGTGTGGTGCGAGACCGGTACGCCCGACCTCGGCTACGCACGCCAGTACGCCGAAGCGATTCACCGCGTCTATCCCGGAAAGATGCTCGCCTACAACTGCTCGCCGTCGTTCAACTGGAAACGCCATCTCGATGACGCAACCATCGCCAAGTTTCAGCGCGAACTGGGCGCGATGGGATACAAGTTCCAGTTCGTCACGCTCGCGGGTTTTCACATGCTCAACTACGGCATGTTCGATCTCGCGCGCCGTTACGCCACGGAAGGCATGGCGGCCTATGCGCCGCTGCAGGAAGCCGAGTTCGCGGCGGAGCACTGGGGTTACACCGCCACCAAGCATCAGCGCGAAGTCGGCACCGGCTATTTCGATGCGGTAACACAGGTGATACAGGGCGGACGATCGTCGGTAACGGCGCTCACGGGTTCGACCGAGGAAGCGCAGTTCCACGGACACCCCAAGCCGGCTTTGGCCGCCGCTTGATCCGCGATACGGCTGCAATAACTTCTGTACGCGGCCTTTGCGCCGCGTACAGAAAATTACTTTAAGGCGCACCTCCACCCATCGCTTATCTCAAGGAGCCCCAGCCATGAGTCTCTCCTCATCGACTCTCCTCGACGGGATTGAAGTTCGAGGCAACACCGCATCGCCCTATTCTGAAATTCTGATGCCCCAGGCCCTGGTTTTTATTGCCAAGCTCGCGCGAAAGTTCGAACCGCGCCGGCGTGAACTGCTCGCGGCGCGCGCCCGTCGCCAGGCCGAATTCGATGCGGGAAAGCTGCCTGGTTTCCTGCCGGAAACGGCGGCGATCCGAAACGGCGCATGGACCATAAGCCCCGTGCCGCAGGACCTTCGGGACCGCCGCGTGGAGATCACCGGTCCGACCGACCGCAAAATGGTGATCAATGCGCTGAATTGCGGCGCCAACGTTTTCATGGCCGACTTCGAGGATTCCAATGCGCCGACCTGGGCGAACATTATCGAAGGCCAGATCAACCTGCGCGACGCTGTGCGCCGCAGCATCTCGTTCCAAAGCCCGGAAGGAAAGTCATACAAGCTGAACGAGACGACGGCGACACTGATGGTGCGACCTCGCGGCTGGCACCTGGTCGAGCGTCATCTCGAGGTCGACGGCGTGCCGGTGTCCGGGGCGATCTTCGACTTCGCCCTGTACCTCTTTCACAACGCGAAGGCGCTGGTCGCCGCCGGGAGCGGGCCTTACTACTACCTGCCGAAGATGGAAAGCCATCTCGAAGCGCGGCTCTGGAACGATATTTTCGTGGCCGCGCAGCGTGAACTGGGCGTGCCGCAGGGGACAATCAAGGCCACCGTGCTGATCGAGACCGTGCTCGCCGCGTTCGAGATGGACGAAATACTCTACGAACTGCGCAAACACTCGGCCGGCCTCAACATCGGGCGCTGGGATTACATTTTCAGCTGCATCAAGAAATTCCGCTCCCGCAACGAATTCTGCCTGGCCGATCGCGCACAGGTGACCATGACGGCCCCGTTCCTGCGCGCGTATGCCCTGTTGCTGATCAAGACCTGCCACAAGCGCAACACGTTCGCGATGGGCGGCATGGCGGCGCAAATCCCGATCAAGAACGATCCCGCCGCAAACGAAGCGGCCCTGGAAAAAGTGCGTGCGGACAAGCTGCGCGAAGCAACCGATGGCTGTGACGGCACGTGGGTCGCGCATCCCGGCCTGGTCGGTATTGCAAAAGCGATTTTCGACCGGCACATGCCGACCCCGAACCAGATTCACCGGCGGCGCGACGACGTCGACGTCACGGCCCGGGATCTGCTCGACTTCAAACCCGAAAAACCGATTACCGAAGCGGGTGTGCGCAATAACATCAGCGTCGGCGTGCAGTATGTGGGCGCGTGGCTTGCCGGCAACGGTTGCGTGCCGGTGTTCAACCTGATGGAAGACGCCGCCACCGCCGAGATTTCGCGCTCGCAGATATGGCAATGGATAAGGAGTCCCAAAGGCGTGCTGGACGACGGCCGCAAGGTAACCAAAGCCCTATTCCGTCAACTGCTCGCCGAGGAGTTGCCGCGAATTCGAAAACTCCTCGGAGAGGAAGGCTGGAGCGCCGGCAAGTACGAAGACGCGGCGCGGTTGTTCGAGGAAATCACTACCCGCGACGACTACACGGAATTTCTGACGCTGCCGGCGTATGAATTCATCACACGCGATGTGCATGTGCCGGCGCAGGACGGTCAGAAAGCGCAAGAGGCGTTCGCGTGAGAATCGTCTCTTGGCCGATGTGGGCTGGCGTGCAAGCCCACGTTTTTCAAGTGAAACGGTCGACACCCGAAGAAGTGGAGCGGGAGTACCAACTCCTCGCTCCGAACCAAGCTCGGAAAGCGGAGTCCGTGCCGTGCGCTTGCCGGAGGCTCCGCACTTTGTGCTAGCTACGCCGCGCGGCGCATCGCCCGCAATTGTTTGGCGATGAATGCCTTGAGGACTTCGTGGGCGCGATCGGTCTGCGGGCCCGGCTCCGAGATCCACATGTGCTCGCAGCCCTCGAAGATCTCCAGCTCGCATTCGCCGCCCGCCGCGCGATAGGCCTGGGCGAATTTATCCTGTAGCTGCCACGGGACGTTGGAGTCGAGCTCGCCCTGCATGATGAGGAGCGGCGGCAGCGTGACCTTCTCGCCCCGCTCCAGGATCAGTGCCGGATTGCCCTCGAATATCGATTCCCACGGATCAAAGTACTCCTTGCTTTTCATCACCATCTCGGGGCGATTCGTTTTCACCATGTGCTCGTAGCGGGCGTGGCAGTCGCTGATCGGCGAGCGCGTCGCAACGTACGCAACCGTTGCGTCGAGCGCCGGGGCCTCGGGCAACGGGATCACCGTGTAACGTGGGTCGCGCGGGCGCATGCCCAGCAATTCGGCGACGTGGCCGCCGCTCGAACTACCGAGCACCCCGAGATTTTCCGAGTCACCCTTCCATTCGCGCGCTTTCATCTTGAGCCAGCGCACGCCGTAGTTCGCATCCTGCACCGAAGCGGGATAGGGCGCCTCGGGCGAGTTCCGCATGTCGATTGCCACCACCAGCACGCCGCTCTTGGCCGCCGCCTGGCACATGGGAACATTGGCGAAGCGGTCCTTGTCGTGCCACGCGCCGCCGTGCAGGTCGAGCAGGGTCGGGAACGGCCCCGGACCTTGCGGCTGATAGACGCGCGCCATCAGCGTGCGCGCGGGCGTGCGGCGGAATTCCACGTCCCATTCCTTGATCTCGAATTGGGCGGCGGGATTATAAGCGAGCGTCATTTTTGCAAACTCCTTTCTATTTGGTGAACCACGATGCCGGGAACGGTCTTCCTCTATTACGCCACGCGCTCCTTGCGCTCCGAAGCTGCTTTCGGACACGTCACGCCTGCTTCGCTCAACTGCTCCGCTTCCTCTTTGGAGTAGCCGAGCCAGCGCAGAACTTCCGCGGTGTGCGCGCCGGGCTCGGGCGTCGGGCTGCGAATGTCGCGCGGCAGGCCCTCGAAGTTGAGGGCCGAGGCCACCATGCGCGTGTCGCCGAAGAGCGGCGTCGTGATCGGCGCGGCTATGCCCAGATGCTGCACCTGCGGATCGGCGAAAACCTTGTCGATGGTGTTGATGGGGCCGGCCGGGATGCCGGCTGCTTCGAAGATCTCCACCCAGTGCGCCGCCGGTTTGTGCCGCGTCACCTCGGAGATCGCCTGATTGATGGCGGCGCGATGCCGCGTGCGCCCGACCGAAGTGCTCCACTCCGGATCGTTCTTCCATTCCGGCTTGCCGAGCGCATCGCACAGCCGCAGCCATAGACGCGATGAGCTCGCCGCGATATTCATGTGCCCGTCGCTCGTGGGAAAAACGCCGGTCGGCGTGAACGTGGGATGATCGTTGCCGGCCTGTCCCGCCACTTCCCCTTTCACGAGATAGCGCGCGGCCTGGAAGTCGAGCATGAAGATCTGCGATTCGAGGAGACTCGTGTGTACCCATCGTCCCTCACCCGTGCGGCTGCGATCGAACAGCGCCATGGCGATGCCCATCGCCAACAGGTTGCCGGCGGTAAGATCGGTAATCGGGATGCCGACACGCACCGGTCCCTGCCCGGGAAGCCCGGTGATCGACATGAGGCCGCCCAGGCCCTGCGCGATCTGATCCACCCCGCCGCGCTCGCGGTAGGGGCCGGTCTGCCCGAAGCCGCTGATGCTGCCATAGATCAGGCGCGGGTTGATCTTCTTGACGTGCTCCCAGCTGATCTTCAAGCGGTCCTTGACCGGGGCGCGCATGTTTTCCACCAGCACGTCGGCGCGCTCGACGAGACGCAGGAACACGGCGTATCCCTGCGCCGACTTGAGATCGAGCTGCATCGTCCGCTTGTTGCGGTGAAGATTCTGAAAGTCCGCCGCATGGCGCCGGCCGATCACGTCCTCGCCCGCCGGCTCTGGCGGTTCGACGCGGATCACGTCGGCGCCCCAGTCCGCGAGGTGCCGCACGCAAGTCGGGCCGGCCCGCGCCAGCGTGAGGTCGAGAACCACTACGCCGGAAAGCGGTAGATGCGCTTCGCTGCTACTTTGCTGCTGCATGATGCTTCGTCCTTTGAGATGTGTCGCGAGATGCGGGGATCCAGAAATTCGAGCGCAGGCCGGCAGTCGTTACTCCACCTTGGCCCCGGAGAGCTTCACCACATGCGCCCACTTGTCCCGCTCGCTCTTCAAATGCGCGCCAAATTCCTCCGCCGTGCCGCCGCCGAGATCCATCCCCAGGTTGGCATACCGCTCCCGCAGCTCCGGCAGCAGACGGTTGATGGTGGTATTGAGGCGCTCGATAACCGCCTTCGGTGTCTTGGCCGGAGCCGCCATGCCATACCATCCCGTTACCGCATACCCCGGCACGCCGGACTCCGCGATGGTCGGAATGTCGGGCGCGATGGGCGTCCGCTTCGGTCCCGTCACGGCAAGCGTCTTGAGCCGCCCCGCCTTCGCATGGCCAATGGCGACGCCGCTCGTGAAGGAAACCTGGATCTCGCCGGAAATCAGCGCAGCGAGCGCGGGGGCCCCGCCCTTGTAGGGCACGTGGACCATTTCGATTCCGGCCATGCTCTTGAAGAGCTCCCCGGAAAGGTGATTCGCGCTGCCGATGCCGGACGAAGCGTAGGAGAGCCGCGGGTTGCGCGTTTTGGCGAGCGCGATGAGTTCCTTGGCCGTGGTAACCGGCACCGAGTTGGCGACGGACAGATAGTATTGCGCATGCACGATCAGACTGACCGGCGCGAAATCCTTGATGGCGTCATAGCGCAGGTCGCGGTAGAGGCTCGGATTGACGACGTGCGTCGGCGTCACCGTGATCAGCGTGTATCCATCTGGCGCGGCGCGGGCGGCAAGCTCGCCGGCGACGTTTCCGCCCGCGCTTGGCCGGTTGTCCACCACGAACGGCTGCCCCAGCACAACGGCAAGCCGCGTGGTGATGACTCGCGTTACCGAATCGGTGCCCCCGCCGGGCGCAAGCCCGACCAGCACTCTCACCGGCCGCTCCGGATAGGACGGCCCCGCAGCCTCAACCACCGGCGCAGCGGCGCCCAGCGCGATCACCGCCGCGAGAAAAGAATATTTTTTCATCGGCATTCCCGTATTACCCCGCGCTCCTGATGCTCGATTCGAGCCAGATGCGCATGATACCTTACTGCGGGATCATGACGGGCGCCGCCATACCACGCGCGAGCGCGGTGAGCGCGTCCATATTGAGGAATCGCCCGGCTCGTAGAGCCCAAACCGCAGGCCCGGATCGCCGGGCCGCCAGTCGCAGCGGAACTGCGAACCTTCCCCGATGTGGCGCGCCCGCGCGACCAGATTCGCGCCGAGCGCGGTCTGGTGGTCGGACCACGCCGCGAGCGCGCTCGATAAGTCGCCCGCAAATGCTTCGATCGCCTCGGCCAGCAGCCACGCGTTCTCGGCCGCCTTGGCCGTGCCTGCGGCCGCGTGCGGCCGGGCCGCGAACGCCGCATCCCCCAGGAGGCAGACCCGGCCGACCGCCATCCGGGGCGAGGCGACGTCCATCACGACCTGGATGAACGGATGCTCGGTCGCGGCCACGACCGCGACGGCCTCCTCGGGGAGACACTCCGTGGCCAGGTCTTTCAGTTCACGCACGTAGCGGTCCTGCACACGGCCCGGGCGGAGCGACACCGGATGCGGGAAGCCGTCGCAGTCGGTCATCAACTCGTCGAGAGGATCGCCCTTCTCGACGTTGCGGTACCACACGAAGTTCCACAGCCGGTGACCGCGATCGACGCGGCCATCGGCGCCGGGGATCGGGTAGACCAGAATGTGGCTGTGGGGGACGAGTACATACGTGAGTGTCCCGTCGATGCGCTCGAGGACGCGAGCCGGGAGGTCGCGCTCGGCGACAGTGCCCCGCCACGCCACGTAGCCGGAATAAACCGGCTCGACGCCGGGGAACAGCCGCCGGCGGCCGGTGGATTGGATGCCGTCCGCCAGCACGAGAAGATCGTAGCGGCCGTCCTTCCCGCTTGCAAAACGAATGTCGACGCCGCGCTCGTCCTGACTGAAACCGGCGAGCGCCATGCCCTGGAAGTAGCGCTCGCGCCCGAATTCGGCGAGCAGCGCCCGGTAGAGGCTTCCCCATGCGGCGAAGCGATAGGCGACGGGCTCCTCGAACAGCAGCGCGCCGGATCCGTCGAGCAACCGGTACCTGCCAACGGGAACGGTCATGGTGTCGAGCGACATCGTCGTTCGTCCCACGAAGTAGCGCACACTCGCTTCGTGCGCGACGATGCCTGCGCCGAACCCCGTCAAATCGACGGGCGAACGCTCGAAAACGTCGACGCCGTAGCCCAGGTCACGCAGCAGAAGCGCCGCCGTCAACCCGCCCATCGATCCGCCGACGACGGCCACGCGGAGCATGCCGCCGCTACGATCGCGCGGGGCCACTCGGCGTGGACCTTCAGCGGAATATCACGACGCCTTGCGCAGCGGCTGCCGCTCGCCTTCGCCGCGCAGCCCGCTCAGGATCGCCAGCGTGCGCGCCATGGAGAATTCGTAGGTCTTCTGGCTGAACGCCTTCGGATTCTCGCGCATCATGTAACCGTGCAGCACGCCGGGAAAAATGTGCACTTCGACGTTCTTCATGCGCGAGGGCACGCCACGATAGGCGTCGAGCACGGGAGCAGGCGCCTGGTGATCCTGGTCGCCCCAGATGATGCACACGGGTTGCGTGACGCCTTCGAGCTCCTTGATGTAATCGAGCAGCTGCGTGCCGTGACACGAGACGCCGGCAGCATAGCCCAGCCGTTTCGGCCCGAGGATCGCGTACGGCCCGCCGTAGCAGAAACCGATCGCCGCCGCGCGCCCGTTGAATTGCGGCTGCTTGCGCAGCTCGGCGAGCGTATCCGCCATGTCGGCTTCCCCCGCCTTGATCTTCTCGAGGCGCGGCTGCGAGCGCTGTTTCGTGCGGTCGTCATCGCGCGCGAGCGGACCGGGGATCGAACGCCAGAACAAGTCGGGCGCGGCTGCGAGGTAGCCGTGTGAAGCGAACTCATCGGCCAGGGTACGAATGTCCTTGTCCACACCATGCACCGCCGAGGCGAGGACGATGCCCGGCACCTTTCCCTCCGCCTCAGGCGTAACCAGGTAGCAGTCGAACTCGCCGCCGTCGCGGGAGCGGATCTTGATGTCCTTGCGCAGCATATTGCCCTCCTTTTCCGTCGCGTTGATAGTCTTACTGTGTCACGAAAGTATCGTAGCCCGGAAGGAGCGAAGCGGATTCCGGGAACACAGCTTTATTTGGGGGCCTTCGTTCCCGCTTTTTTCGGGGGGCCTTCGTTCCCGCTTTTTTCGGGGGGCCTTCGTTCCCGCTTTTTTGGGGGGCTTCGTTCCCGCTTCTCCCGCTCCCGGATTTCATTTCATTCCATCCGGGCTACGCTCACTCCAGGTTTCACGACACAGTAGAGATAGGTTCTGGTCGTGCACCGTATCATCAGGACGACCGCCTTGTCCACCGCCGGCGCCCGGCGCGGCGGCTGCCCGAATGAATCGGGCTGGGACTGGCGCAGATTTCCGGTTCAGGGTAGATTCTTCCGCCGGGGATTCCAGGAGTCCCTAACGGAGGAGAAACCATGGGCACACTCCCAAGCATCTTGCGCAGCGGCGGGTCTGCACCAGGAGTTTCTCCAATCCATCGGCATCCAGAAGCCCTGAAGGGCGACGCGACGAACTCCGGTTCATTCGACTTTCGACGCGAGTTTCGGTAAAACGTCTTCGGAACTTCATTCAGGGAAGCACGCGTGGATTTTTCGCTCAACGAAGAGCAACGCACCTGGCAGATGGAAGCGCGCGAATTTGCGCGCGAGGAAATACGCCCCATCTCGCTCGAGCGTGATCAGATCGAAGGGGGTTTCGAGCCCTGGGACTGGGAGATCATCAGGAAGGGCTCGCGGCTCGGCTTCCGCACGCTCGCTGTCCCCCGGGACTGGGGCGGACCCGGCGCCGACTTCGTCACCCAGGGCCTCGTCATGGCCGAACTCGCGCGCGGCGACAGCGCCATCTCGAAAGCCTTCAGCCAGAACTGGAAGTGGAGCCACCTCATCGCGGAAAACTGCACGAACGACCAGAAGGAGCGCTTCCTCAAGCCCTTTCTCGCCGACGACATGTATGTGATGGGCGCGGCGAGTACCGAGCCCAACGCCGGCTCCGACAACCGCTACCCGCCCGAGGACGACCCGAAGTCGGGCTGGCGGCTGCGGGCGCAACGTAACGGCGACGAATGGCTGCTGAACGGCGAGAAGACCTTCATCGCCAACGGCAGCGTCGGCAAGCTCTTCTTCGTGAGCGCCCGGACCAATCCCGACGCGCCGATCCGCGACGGCACCACGGTGTTCATGGTGCCGCTCGGCACGCCCGGCTTTCGCA
The DNA here is from genome assembly GCA_016202565.1 of Betaproteobacteria bacterium. Classification (GTDB taxonomy): domain Bacteria; phylum Pseudomonadota; class Gammaproteobacteria; order Burkholderiales; family SG8-41; genus DSOT01. Next base: position 12,490 of record JACQOK010000078.1, read on the forward strand.
TCGGCAAGATCTTCAACAAAAGCGGCTGGCGCTTCTACCAGAACGCAGAGCTCGTTTTCGAGAACGCGCGCGTGCCGCACGCGAATATCGTCGGTGCCGTGAATGGCGGCGTGAAAGTGCGCAGCGGCGCCGCGGCGGAGTTCGGCGATTTCGAGCTGGCGGCCAACGCGCTCGGTGTGTGCGATGCGGCATGCGAGTGCGCGATGGAGTTCACCAGGACAGAGCGGCGCGGCGGCAAGCTGCTCTGCGATCATCAGCTGATTCAACTGAAACTCAACGAAATGCACGTGCTCACCGAGGCGTTGCGCTCGTACGTGATGCGCACGGCCTGGGAAATGGACCACAAGGCGCAGGGCGCAAACGCGGTGCTCGTGATGAACTATTCGACCGATGTGATCCAGCGCGTCACGCGTCTGAACCTGGAGATACACCGCGCGGCCGGTGGCGTCATCGATGCCATGGCGGTGAAGCTGGTTCGCGACGGCATCATCTGGTCTCATCTCGCCGGCGACACCACGCAACGCCTGAAAGCGGTGCGGCGTTTTGCGAAGCGGGCGCCGACGGAGAGTATTTTGACCGGCGCTCTCACCACATGAACAGTATTTTGAAGGGGGAAAATCAAATGAGAAAAATCGCTTATGCCATCCTGCTCGGCGCGACGATCATCTCCGCGGTTCCCGTTCACGGCGCGGAAGTGCGCATTGCCGGGAACGATACGATCGAATCGGTCCTGACCGGCCAGAAGGGACGGGTCACGCTGCGCCTGCGCTCAGGCCAGGAGCTGACCGGCACCGTGCGCGCGGTTACCGGCAAGCTGGTGCATCTCGGCACGCTCAGCGCACGCGAGTTCTTCGACGCCGTCGTGCCGCTCGAGGCGATCGAGGCCGTGATCATCCGGACCAAGGAGTAGCGCGCATGCTGACGCTTTACTTCAGTCCCGGCGCCTGCTCCATGGCTTCGCATATCGGCCTCGAAGAAACCGGCGCGCCGTACGAGGAGCGGCCGACGCTCCTCGCGAAAGGCGAGCAGAAGACCGAGGCGTATCTCAAGATCAATCCGCGGGGCAAAGTGCCGGCATTGAGCGTCGACGGCAAGGTCATCGTCGAGAACACGGCGATACTCACCTATCTCGCCCGGCGGTTTCCCGAAAAAAAGCTGATGCCGGACGATCCAGTCGAGGCGGCCCGCTGCATCGCCATCATGACGTGGTTTTCCAATATCGTGCATCCGGCGTATCAGCGCTACACCCGGCCCGAGCGATTCGCGGAAGGCGAAGCGGCTCAGGCCACGGTAAAGGACCTGGGGCGGAAAGCGTTCTGGGCGAGCTGCCAGGAAATCGACGCCCTGCTGCGCGGCAAAACGTGGATGATGGGCGAACAGTACACCGTCGCCGACGGCTACGCGCTCGTTTTTTACGGCTGGGGCGTGCGCGGCGGATTTCCCATGAACGAACTTACCGCCTACACGGCATGGAAGGACCGCATGCTTCAGCGCCCCGCGGTGCGGAAGATTCTCGAAAGCGAACGGAACGTTCTGGTCACACCCGCCTGACGCGGCGCTCAGCGCCGCCGTATTCCAGACCGCGCATCAGAACACCAGTTCGATCAGATACGGCCCGCGGCGGGAGAACGCCGCCTTCAGTTGCCGCGCCAGCTCATCGAGCGTGACGGCGCGCGCGCCTTCCACGCCGTGACCGCGCGCGAGCGCGACCCAGTCGAGGTGCGGCCGGTCGAGCGTCAGCATGTCCGCCGCGCGCTGGCCCGGCGTGTCGGCGCCCATGTTACGAAGTTCGCTGTGCAGGATCTGGTACGAGCGGTTGGCGAGCACGATCACCGTTACGTCGAGGTTTTCGCGCGCCATCGTCCACAGCGCCTGCAGCGTATACATACCGCTGCCGTCGCCTTCCAGCGCGACGACTTTGCGCTCGGGTGCGGCGATGGCGGCCCCGGTGGCGGCGGGTAGCGCCCAGCCGATGGAGCCGCCCATGATGCTGAGCCAGTCGTGCGGTAGCGCACTCGCCATGAGGGCGCCGAAGTTGCGCCCGGTGGACACCGACTCGTCGATCACGACCGCGTCTTCGGGCAGGAGTGCGGCGAGCGCCGTCGCGATGCCGTCGGGCGTCGCCTTGCCGTCTGGCAGCGCGGGGCGCCGCAGGTCGCTTACGTGCGCGGGCGGCGTGCGAGTGGCATCAAGCTCCGCCGCGAGTGCTGCAAGCGCACCGTCGAGATCGTCTTCGACGTCGGCAAGCCGCGTAATCTTGCAATCTTCCGGAGCCAGCACACTGGGTTTACCGGGATACGCAAAGAACGAAACCGGAACCTTCGCCCCCGCCGTCACGAGTTGACGCACGTCTTTCAGCGCATCGAGGGCGATATCGACGGGGTAAGGCAGCCGGTCGACCCGCACCCGCCCGGCGCCGCATTCCATGCGGGCATTATTGAATTCCGACATGAGCCGGCAGCCGGTCTTTGCCGCGATGCGCCCGGCGTCTTCGAGCGCTTTACCGCGCAGCGCGGCGCCGCCCAGCAGGAGCATCGCGGGCTCACCGCTTCTCAACGCGCGTGCCGCATCGGCGATGGCGCGGCCCGCCACCGGTTTTCGCGCCGCGCCGGGGCCGGCCCGGACGGGCGCATCGGCCTCGCCCCACGCCGTATCGGCGGGCGCGATGAGTGTGGCGATCTGGCCCGGCGCATCCCGCGCCTTTTGTATGGCGAGCGCGCAATCGCCCGCGAGACTCCGGGCGCTCGCCGCGGTGTGCACCCAGTGCGAAACGGGCCGCGCAATGCCGGCGATGTCGGCGGTGAGCGGCGCGTCGTGCTTCAGGTGATGCGTCGCGTGCTCGCCGACGATGTTGATGACGCCCGAGCGCGCTTTTTTCGCGTTGTGCAGGTTGGCGAGCCCGTTGCCGAGTCCCGGGCCAAGATGAAGCAGCGTGCAGGCGGGCTGGCCGGTCATGCGGTAATAACCGTCGGCCGCGCCGGTGACCACCCCTTCGAACAGTCCGAGCACGCAGCGCATGCCCTCGACCTTGTCGAGCGCGGCGACGAAATGCATTTCGGACGTGCCCGGATTGGTGAAACAGACGTTCACGCCATTCATGACGAGGGTGCGGACCAGGCTGTGGGCGCCGTTCATGCGGGGAGATGAAATTATCGTGAAAAGCGCGAAGAGTTCGCGAATCAGCCGCGCGCGTTCTTGAGATAGGTCTTGGCGCTGCCCGACAACAGGCGCGGCAGATGGGTGTAGATATACCGCACGCCCTTGTTCACGACCTCACGCACGTTTTCTGCCGTGGCCGGCGTGCCCGGCGTGCGGCCCGCCGCAACCATTCTGCGGAAGCTCGTGTCGATCGCCTCGGCGACCTCGGGCGCCTTGGGATTGCCCGGATGGCCCATCGATTGCGAAAGGTCGGACGGACCGATGAAGAACACGTCGATTCCATCCACCTTCAACAGCTCATCGATATTGTCGATCGCCGCCTGCTCTTCGAGCTGGATCGCGATCAACGTCGCGTCGTTCGCGGCCTTTACGTAGTCGGCAAGCGTCCCGTGCGAATCGTAAACCGCCGCGCGGGTTCCCGCGGCGAGACCGCGGCGCCCGGCAGGATGATACTTGACCGCAGCGATCACTTCGCGCGCGTCCTCCGCGGTATTGACGTGCGGAACCTGCACGCCCATCACCCCGCGGTCGAGGACCTGCAGGATGTGCTCGGCGCTCCGGGTCACCGGCCGCGCGATCGCCGTGATGCCGCACGCCTCCGCCGCCATCGCCATCAGCTCCACGCTCTCGAGCGTGAGCGTGCCGTGCTCGCAATCGAGCAGCACCCAGTCGAAGCCGGCCGCGCCGATCATTTCGACGATCTGCGGTGAGGGAATCATCACCGAGACGCCGAAGACCGGTTCGCCGGCGCGCAGCTTCTCCTTCATTCGGTTTGCCTTCATTTCGCCTTCCCTGGCGTCAAGCGCTCATTGAAAAACCGCACGACCTCGTCCATCGTTGGCGGCGTAGCGGCGAACCGCTCCTGCAGTCCCAGTGATCCCGAGCGTTCGAAAAACGCCTCGGTGGCAGCCGTTACGATCGGCTCCACACCGAGTTGCCGCAGCACGATCGCCACCTGCTTCATCTCGTGATAGCGCCGCGCATGCGCCGTGGCGTGGCTGCGCACCCAGTTCGATGCAGTTTTCTCGAACGGATGGTTCGCCATCAGTTCGGTCACTTCGCGCCACAGGTCATCGCGGATTCCGGCCCGCTCCCCGGCGACGAGGAATTCGATCAGCAATGCCTCCAGGCCCTTGGAGAACACGCTGCGCAGCATCTTGAACATCGAAGCCTTGCCGATATCCGGGCTGTAGAAGCGCGCATTGAGACCCAGCTCGCCGGCGAGTTCGCGTTCCGCGCGCTGCGCGTTCGGACCGCCGAGCAGAATTTCCGTTTTCGCCCCGGTTACACCGACGGCGCCCAGCACGGCACCTTCGACAAACGCCGCCCCCGAAGGCTTGATGATGCGCTCGATCTCGACCTTGATGCCCGGATCCGTCGCATTCAGGTCGACGTAAGTCTGGCCTGCAACGAGATCCGGGACGCAGCGGCGCGCGGCCTCCTGCGCGACGCTCGTCGTCACCGTCGAAAGGACGTAGCGCGCACCCCGCACGGCGTCCTGCAGGCTGCAAAATTCGACTTTCAATGCGGAGGCCCGCGTTCTCAGCCGGTCGAGACCCCCGGGCTGCTCGAACAGAACATCGTAAGCGGCGATTTCAGCTCCGCGCGCCGCCAGTGCAGCCGAAAATGCCGAAGCCACTTCGCCGTAGCCGATGAATGCAACGCGCATCGTCAATTGAATTCGTGTTTAAATACTGCTGTTGCCGACAATATACGATTTTGCACGTGGAGGTAAAGTTTTGAAACCGGGAGGAGCCATGAAAGCTTGTCGCTGCATGCTGGCCGGAATCATCGCGATGGTATGCGCTGCCGCGAGCGCGCAACCGTCCTATCCCGACCGGCCCTTACGCTTGATCGTGGGGTTCGCGCCCGGCGGCAATACCGACACCGTCGCGCGCATCGTGGGGCAAAAGCTCGGCGAGCGTCTCGGGACGCAGGTCGTTATCGACAACCGCGGCGGCGCCGGTGGCACCATCGGCACCGAAATCGCGGCGCGCGCCAATCCGGACGGCTATACCCTGACGATGGGAACGACGACGACGCACGCCATTGCCGTCGCGGCCTATCCCAAACTCAGATATGACCCGATGAAGGATTTCGCGCCCATTGCAATGGTCGCGAACGCGCCTTATCTGCTCGTGGTGCACTCGAGCGTAGCGGCGCGCAGCCTGAAAGAGTTCATATCGATCGTCAAATCGCAGCCCGGCAAGCTCAACTACGGCTCAGCCGGCCAGGCGACCACCACGCACCTCGTGATGGCGACGCTTACCACGCGCGCGGGGCTCGACATGGCGCATGTTCCGTTCAAGGGCAATGGTCCGGCCACCACTGCCGTGCTCGCGGGCGAAGTGCAGGCCCTTTTCGGCGCCTTGCCGCCGCTTCTGCCGCACGTGAGTGCGGGCCGCGTGCGTGCGCTTGCGATCAGTTCTGCAAAGCGCTCGCCATCGGTTTCCGACGTTCCGACCGTCGCCGAATCCGGCTATCCCGGTTTCGATGTCACGCTGTGGCTGGGGTTCTTCACGCCGAAAGGCACGCCCGGCGCCCTCGTCAAGCGCCTGGAAGCGGCGCTCGTCCAGATCGCGCAATCGCCGGAAACGAAGGAGCAGATGGCGCGGCAGGGCCTCGAGGCTTACAGCCTGGGGGCGGCTGATCTCGCAAAACTGGTGAAAGCAGAAATCGAAAATTACAAATCGGTGTTCAAGACCGCCGGCATCAAATTAGAATAGGAGTGAAAGCGGCGCCCGTCAGCAGCGTCATCGCTCGTCACTCGTCACCTCTCACCCGTTACCAGTAATCGTCACTTTTCACCGCAAAGAGGCAAACCGATGATTGATTCTTCCGCCACCGTACGCTCCGAACTCGCGCCGACCGGCACGCTGCGCGTGGGCATCAACCTCTCGAACTTCCTGCTGACACGAACCGACCCGTCGACCGGCGAGTATGGCGGTGTCGCAGTGGACCTGGGACGTGAACTCGGCCGGCGCCTCGGCGTTCCCGTGGAGATCTTCCCCTACGAATCCCCGGGGAAACTCGCCGATGCGGCGAAGTCGGGCGTGTGGGACGTGGGCTTTCTCGGTGCAGAACCACAGCGCGCGAACGAAATCGACTTCACCGCGGCCTATGTGGAGATCGAGGCGACTTATCTCGTGCCGGCCGGATCACCGCTTCGCACCATCGCCGACGTGGATCGCGACGGCGTGCGCATCGCCATCTCAGGGAAGAGCGCGTACGACCTGTACCTTACCCGCAACCTGAAGCATGCCCAGCTCGTCCGCGAGCAGGGCGCGGACGGCGCATTCAAACGCTTCGTTGCCGACAAGCTGGAAGCGCTGGCCGGACTCAGACCGCGGCTGGTGACCGATCAGGGGAACTCGCCCGGATCGCGCATCCTCGACGGCCGCTTCACCGCGGTTCAGCAGGCGATCGGCACGCCGAAAGGCCGCGCGGCCGGCGCCCGGTATCTGCGCGAATTCGCTGAAGACATCAAGGCCTCCGGACTGGTGGCGCGCGCGATCGAGAAGAACAACGTTCGCGGTTTGACCGTCGCACCTCCGGCGGCGTAATACAGTGATGGGTGACGAAAGACAGTGACACCGCGACCCAGCATTAAATCCGGCACCGATCATACCGGGGATAGTATCGAGCCGGCTCCTTACACCAGCCGCTTTGTCGAGGCCGGCGGCTTGCGGCTGCATTATCTCGACTACGGCACGGCGGGCCGGCCGCCGATGCTTTGTCTGCACGGCGGCGCCGCGCACGCGCACTGGTTCGATTTCGTGGCGGCGGGCTTCACGTCGGACTACCACGTGCGGGCGCTGGATCAGCGCGGCCACGGCGACAGCGCGTGGGTTCAACCGCCGGCATACACCTACGAAGACTACGCGTCGGACCTCGCGCAAGTGGTCGACAAACTCGATTTGCGCGACTTTGTCCTCCTCGGCCATTCGATGGGGGGCATGGTTTCTCTCGTGTACGCGGCTACTCATCCCGGTCGCGTCGCGCGGCTCGTCGTCGTCGACACGACGATGCGCATGGCCGAAGAGCGCCTTGCCGCCATGCGCGAGGTCGGCAATCGGCAGGGCGGCCGCTACGCGACGCGCGAAGAATTCGTCGCGCGCTTTCGCCTGCGGCCGCCCGGCACCACCACTGCGCCCGCGATCATGCGCCACCTGGCGCAGAACAGCGGCCGGCAAGGCGATGACGGCGGCTGGCGGCACAAGTTCGATCGCAGTGTCTACGCCATGCGACCGAGCCTTGACGGCGTGCCATACTGGAGCCGGATCAGCGTTCCGGCGCTGCTCGTCAAAGGCGCACGCAGCGAGCGCATCACGCCGCAGATCTTCGCCGAGGTGAGGGCGCGTTGCCCGCACGTTGAGTTGGCCGAAGTCGCCGCCAGCGATCACCACGTTACGCTCGACAATCCTGCCGGGTTCGCGCAGGCAGTGAGGGCGTTTCTGGCGAAACATCGCAGGGCCGTGGAGTAAGCAGGCATGGCCGAAATCAAAGTCATGGCATCGGCGGCGTTCAGGGAGGCCTATCTCGAACTCCTGCCGGAATTCGAACGCACCACCGGCCACACGGTGTCGAATACCTGGGTCCCGAGCGTGCAGATGATGAACCGCCTCAAAGGCGGCGAGACGGTCGATCTCGTCATCATGTCTGCCGCCTCGCTCGACGATCTCATCAAGGCCGGGATCATCGGTGAGCGTTTCGATCTCGCCAAATCGGGCGTAGGGGTTGCCGTGCGCGCCGGCGCGTCGCGGCCCGACATCAGCTCGGGTGAGGCGCTCAAGCGTGCGGTGCTGGCGGCAAAGTCGATCGTATATTCCACCGGGCCGAGCGGCATCTATCTCGCCGGTCTCTTCCAGCGCATGGGCATCGCCGGCGAGATCAAATCCAGGGTGAAGCAGGTGCAGGGGGAGCCGGCCGGCGCAGTGGTGGCGCGCGGTGAAGCGGAGATCGGCTTCCAGCAGATGAGCGAGCTGCTCCCCGTCGCCGGAATCGATCTGATCGGACCGCTGCCGCCGGACGTGCAGCAGATCACCGTCTTTGCCGCCGGCCTGCATGCCCGCGCAAGAGAACCGGATGCGGCGCGGACGCTGGTCAAGCATCTGACAGCCCCGGCTGCGGCTTCCGTCATCAGGAAGAAAGGCATGGAGCCCGCCTAGCGGCCTAGGGACAGACCACTATTTTTTCCGCCTCATTGCATCACCATTTTTTCGGAGGGAGCGCAAATGAAGATCAAGCGTATCGAGCACGTCGGCGTGGTGGTGCGGGACGTCGAAGCGAGCCGGCGGCTGTGGGAAGACTGCTTTGGCATCCGTCTCGGCAGCGTCGAAGACAATCCCACGCGACCGGTGCGGCTCGCGCTCTATCCGGTCGGCGAATCGATGATCGAGTTGATCGCGGGAACGACACCTGACAGCAAACACGCGCGCATGATCGCCGAAGGCAAGGGCGGCCTCAATCACCTCTGCTTCGAAGTCGAGGACATCGACGAAGCGCTGGCGGAACTGAAGGCAAAGGGCGTGCCGCTGCTCGATCCGGTGCCGCGCATCGGGCACGCCGGCTGCCGCATCGCGTTCATCGACCCCGCCGCCACCGAGAACTGCCTCATCGAGCTGGCGGAGTTGCCGGCGGCACAGCGCTGACGGCTGGAGTGCGGCGGCCCATATGTTGGACTGCGCCCCCCGCCGCTCGCCACTCGTCACTATAATCGCCGACCATCATGATCGAAATCAGCGAGCGCGTTGACGTGCCCTCGACACCCCCCATCGTCTGGGGCCTGCTGTCGGACCCGCGCGCCGTGGTCGACTGTGTGCCGGGAGCGACGCTCGGGGATGAGCAGGAGGACGGCTCGTTCGACGCGACGCTGGTCGTCAAGTTCGGCCCGGCCAAGGTGACCTTTAACGCGCGGGTCGCGCTGGAGTTCGATGCCGCGGCGATGGTCGGACACGTGACCGCGAAAGGAAAAGACAAGCAGGGCGGCACGCGCGTGCGAGCGACGATGGCCTTCAGGGTCGCGGAGCAGGCCGATGCGCCAGGCTCGACGATCCCGATCGATGCGCAGGTCGAAATTTCCGGCCGGCTCGCCTCGCTCGTGGAAGGGGGCGCGAAAATCGTGGTAAAACGCATGACGAGCGAGTTTTCGGAGCGCCTCGCCGCGCGCTGCGCCGCTGCAAGCGCGGTGTAGCGTAACAGTTTGATGAAAGTCACTGCAGTGATCTGAATCCGTCATGCCGGGGCAGGTTCCGGCGTGACGAGCCGTTTATCAATGGGAGGAGCAGCATGAAAGTGTACGAAAGACTGGCCCAGGCCTTCGCCGCCGAAGGCGTATCACACATCTTCGGCATCATGGGCGATGGCAACATGTACTGGATGCACGAACTCGACAAGCTCGGCGTCAAGATGCTCGAAGTGCGCCACGAAGGCGCGGGGCTCGGGATGGCCGATGGCTGGGCGCGCGTCACGCACACCCCCGGTGTCGCCACCGCGACCTGCGGTCCGGGTGTCTCGCAACTGGCGACCGCGCTGCTGACCGCGAGCCGCGCCGAGTCCCCGCTCGTCGCCTTCGTCGGCGAGCATCCCACCAACGACGATGAATACAACCAGCGCCTCGACCAGGCACGCTTTGCCGCCGCCTGCGAAGCCGGTTTCGTCCGCCTCAACTCGGCCGACAGCACGGACGAAATCGTCCGCAAGGCGTTCTATCTCGCCAAGCTCGAGTCCCGGCCCATCATGTTGAGCGCGCCGATGGACATCCAGCAGAAGACCTTCGACGACGACGAGCCGTACAAGCCCTCCTCCACGCTGTTCTCGACGCGCCCTTCGCGTCCGGATCCCGAAGCGCTCGAACGCGCCGCCGATATCATCGCCGCCAGCCGCAAACCCGTGATCGTCGCCGGACGCGGCGCGCGCTGGTCGGGCGCCGGGGACGCGATACTCAAACTGGCTGACCGTACCGGCGCGCTGATCGCCACCTCGCTGATGGCGAAGACGTGGCTGAGCGAAGACCCCTACCATGTGGGCGTTTCGGGACTGTACGCCACCCGCACGGCCATTCAGTTGTTCGAGGAAGCCGATTGCGTCATCGGCATCGGCGCGAGTCTCAACCGCTACACGACCGAGCATGGTTACCTCTACCCCAACGCGCGTTTCGTCCACCTGGACACCAAGCCGCACGTCATGATGAGCGGCGGAAAATCCGCGGACTGCTACGTGCAGACGGATGCCAAAGCCGGCGTGGAAGCCCTGGAAAGCCTGTTCGCGAAGCGCTCGGTCAAAACGACCGGCTACCGCACGCCCGAAGTCAAGAAGCGGCTCAACGGCCACTTCGAGGACCGCACGGAATTCCTGCTCGAGCCGGGCAGCGCCGATCCGCGCGAAGTCATCAACGCGCTCGATGAGACCGTGCCGGAGGATTTCAGCCTCTTCACCGGCAGCGGTTCGACCGCGGGCTTTTCCAACATTCTCTTCCGGCGCCGGCGCCCGGTCGTGCTCGCGAGCCATTTTTTCGGCTGCATCGGACAGATGCTCCCGGCCGCGATGGGCGGCGTCCTGGCGATGGGCAACAAGCCGGCGATGCTCGTCGACGGCGACGCGAGCGTGATGATGCACCTGGCGGAATTCGAAACGATGGTCCGCTACGAGATGCCGCTGCTCGTCGTCGTCATGAACAACCAGGCGTTGGGCTCGGAGTATTACAAGCTCGACGCGCACGAGATGAAAGCCGAGCTCGCAACCGTCCCCACGCCGGATTTGGGCGCAGTGGCCAAGGCCTTCGGGGGGAGAGGCAAGCTCGCGCGCAGTGCCGAGGACGTGCGCGCCGCCGCCGCCGAGTGGGTGGCGAAGCCGGGTCCGATGATGATCGACGCGCGGATCTCCCGCAGCGTGGTGACGCTCCCCTATCGTCGCATGCACTATGGTCGGGACGAGTAGCGACGATGTGCGCCGCTAGTCTTTCTCCTCGACCAGCTCCTGTGCCCAGTGGCGCTTCTGGCGGAAGAGCGTCACGCCGAGAGCGAATCCGATCGCGGCGCCGGAGAGGTGAGCGACGACGTTGACGCCCGCTTTGCCGCCGCTGAATTGGGAGTACAGGTCCCAGCCGATGAACCAGGCCGCGAGCAGCCACGCCGGCACGGCAAAACGGCGGTAGAACCAGATGAGCCACAGGAAACAACTGATGCGCGCCTGCGGAATGAAATAGACGAACAGCGCGATCATCCCCATCACCACGCCCGAGAGCCCGACCGTGGGCAGCGCCTGGGCGTTTTGCATCATCGTGAGCGAATAGACGCTGTGCGTGCCCAGCGCGAGCACGATCAGCACGAAGATATACAGAATGGGCCCGAGCAGGATCTCGATCGTCGCCGCGAACGCGTAGAAAAAAAACAGGTTGCCGATGACGTGCGCCCAGCCCCCGTGCGCGAAGGCGGCGGTGATCATCCGCACCGGATTCCACGATTCCGGCGGATACCACAAGCGCGCCGTCAGGTTGGGCGGCGCGGTGAGCCGGAAGGTGCGGTAGGTGTCGAGCAGCGCTTCCTCGTAGTGAGGCGCCAATGCGCCGGCCGCCATGCCCCGCCGGTCGCCGAAGCGCTGCACCAGCGCTGCGAGGTCAGCCTTGTCGTCGCGCGCGTGATACAGCCGCACCATCAGCTGCGCACATACCGCCGGGTCCGAGGAGCCGCCAATCCACCTGAGCGCCCGGAGAAACATGGCCCCGTCCTCGCGCTCGCAGAATTCGCCGGCCGCCCGGAACATCGCGCGCTGATTGGTGTACTGTGCGGTGAAAATACCGATGCACAGCAGGCACACGAGAACGGTAACCACCGGGATGTGAAACAGCGCAATGCGCGCGCGATAGGGGAAGAACATGGATATTATGTATTGTCGGGATGGGGCCGCGCTGACAACCATAGCAGGCGTCGTCCCCGCTTTCAATGCGTTTGCTCGAGCCGCTTTTGCGCTCGTGCATGGGACGGGTTAGCATCGTGGGAGGGGGTATACCTATGGAGAATCGACTTTACGCTCGCTTGGCGCTGTTCGTGGCCGTTATCGTCGGGGCGGGGCTTTGCGCAAGCGCCGCCATGGCGCAGGATAAGTCGGACCGCCCGGGAAAGGCTGCGTCGTCGGGAGAGAGCTATCCCGCGCGGCCGATCCGCCTCATCGTGCCGTTCGGCCCGGGCGGGGGTTCGGACTACGTGGGCCGCCTCGTCGGGCAGAAGTTGACCGAACAGATGGGCCAGACCGTCGTCGTCGACAACCGCCCGGGTGCCGCCTCGCTGGTCGGGACGGAGATCGCCGCGCGCGCCGCGCCCGACGGCTACACGCTGTGCCTGTGCGACGTCGGCTTCACCATCAATCCCGCCTACTACAGGAAGACGAGCTACGATCCGATCAAGGGTTTCGACCCGGTCATGGTGGTTGCCGAGACGCCGTACATCATGGTCGTCAATCCGGGATTGCCGTACGTGTCCAGCATCAAAGACTTCATCGCCACGGCAAAGGCCCAGCCAGGGAAGATCAATCTCGGCTCGGCGGGCAGCGGAAGCGGCACTCATTTTTCGGGCGAGCTGTTCAAGCAGCGCGCGGGTGTCAACCTCGTTCACGTGCCGTACAAAAGCGCCGGCCTGTCGAGCGCCGACGTCGCGTCGGGACAGATCCAGGCGTCAATGAGCACCGCGCCGGCCGCAATGCCGCTCGTGAAAGCCGGGCGCCTCAAAATCCTCGTCTCGTGCGGCGCGAAACGAAGCGCGCTCATGCCCGATGTGCCGACGTTCGCGGAAGCGGGCGTGAGCGGCGTGGTCATGACCAACTGGTACAGCGTGATGTCCGTCGGCGGCACGCCCAAGCCGGTCTTGAAGCGTCTCCACGACGAACTCGCGCGTGCAGTGGCTGCGCCCGATATGCGCGAGCGGCTCGCCAAAGCGGCTCTCGAACCTGCGCCGAACACGCCCGACCAGTTCAGAAAGTTGATCGCGGACGAGCTTCAGCGCTGGAAGAATGTGATGAAGGATGCGGGGATCAAGCCCGAGTAGAGAAGAAGGCGGCGAAGCGCGCCGCCAACGTAGACGAAAGTACCAACCCATGACCTGCCCCGACTGGAACGCGCTTCGCGACGAGTTTCCGACGCTCGCCAACTGGACCTTTCTCGACGTCGCGCGCAAGACCGTGCCGCCGCGCTGCCAGGAGCGCGCGCTGCGCGAGTACTGGCGCGATGTCGTCGAGAACGCCGGCGCGGACGCCTGGTCTGCCGGCAACGTTGCTGAGACGCGCGTCCTCATGGCGCAGCTGCTCGGGGCGAAGCCGTCCGAGATTGCCTTCACCAAGAATACAACCGAGGGTCTCAACATCGCGGCGCACGGCTTTCGCCTCAATCCCGGCGACAACATCGTGCTCACCGACATGGAGCACGTCGCCAATGTCTGGGTGTGGAAGCACTGGGAGGCCAAAGGGGTCGAACTCCGTATCGCCCGCAATCGCGAGGGTCGGTTGCCGCTCGACTGTTTCCTCGAGCAGATGGATGAGCGCACCCGAGTCGTATCGACCGCCTATGTCACATACGGCAACGGCTACCGCGTCAACCTGCCGGAGCTGGGTCGCGCCTGCCGCGAGCGCGGCGCACGGCTCGTCGTGGACGGAGTACAGGCGGCCGGCATCCTCGCGACGCCGCTCAACGGGCTGGGCGCCGATATCATCGCGATCGGCGGCCACAAGGGTCTTTTCGGTCTCGCCGGGTCGGGCGTTGTCTATTGCCGCGAGGAACTGGTGAATGAGTTGCAGACGGACTTCGTGAAACAGGCCGGCGCGGGCCCGGAGACGCGCGCCCACCTCGTGAGCCAGTTCGACTACATGCGGACCGCGCACCGCTTCGAAGGCGGGAACCCGAACTTCCTCGGCATCCGGGTATTGCGCCACGGCGCGCAGTTCATCCAGTCGATCGGCCTCACCCACATCGAACAGCGCGTGCGCGACCTCACCACCACTTGCTTGAAATTGCTGCGCGCCGCCGGCCTGGACAGCCTGACGCCGGAGGTGTGGGAGGAACGCGCGCAGATCGTCAACGTGCTGGTGCCGAACGCCGCGGCGCTCATGGAGCGATTGAGAGAAAAACATCGCATCGTCACCAACGTCAAGGACGACGCGCTGCGGCTTTCGATGAGTTTTTTCAACAACGAGGAAGATCTCGAGCGTGCCGTGCACGCACTCAAGCGCGAACTCGCCTAAAATCTACGGTGTCATTCCCGAATGGTCGGGAATCCAATTGTTGCCGGGACATTGCATGCCCGCCTCCACGGGCATGGCAGAGTAAAGCGGAGGGACAAGAAATGAAACCATGGTTTTCAACGATGAAACTGTCCGTGACGGCATTGCTGTTCGCCGCAGCTGTATCCACCGGTTTCGCGCAGGCGCCGTATCCGAGCCAGCAGATCAGGATCCTCTGCCCGTTCCCCGCGGGCGGCGGCACCGATCTCACCTCGCGGCTGCTCGCCGATCAGTTCAACAAGATCTTCGGCCAGCCGGTGGTCGTGGAAAACCGCACCGGCGCAAGCGGCATGATCGGCACCGGCGCGGCGGCGAAGTCGCCCCCGGACGGCTACACGGTGCTCGTCGCATCGGGAGAAGTGGCGCTCAACCCCCATCTCTACAAGCAGATGGCGTACGACTGGGATAAAGACCTGCAGCCCATCACGCTGCTCGTCAAAGTGCCGAACCTGCTGGCGGTGAACATGGACGTGCCGGCGAAGACGGTGGCCGAACTCATCGCCTACGCGAAACAGAATCGGGGCAAGCTCACGTTTTCCTCGAGCGGCGTCGGCAATCCGCAGCAGTTGACCGGCGAGCTTTTCAACAAGATGGCGGGCGTGGACATCCGGCACGTTCCGTACAAAGGGGCCGCGCCCCAGATCGCGGACGTCGCCGGCAAGCACATCACGATGACCTTCGTCAGCATCGGCGCCGCGCTGCCGTTCGTCGAGAGCGGCCGGATCCGGCCGATCGCGGTGACCTCCACCACGCGGGTGTCCGTGCTGCCGAACGTGCCGGCGATTGCGGAATATCCGCCGCTCGCCAGTTTCGAGCTGGTGAACTTCTTCGGGTTTTTCGCGCCCGCCAAGATTCCAGATCCCATTCTGAGACGGCTCAACGCCGCGGCAGTGCAGGCGCTCAAGACGCCGGAGATGGGGAACAAGCTTCGCGCCTCGGGTTTCGAGCCCTCGCCCACCACCCCCGAGCAGTTTCGCGACTTCATCAAGAACGAATCCGCGAAATTCGCGAAGATCATCGTCGAAGCGAACATCAAGCTCGACCAGTAGCCGGCGCGAAGGGAATTCACGATGCATTGGAAATTCGAAGTATTGATGAAGCCGTCCGCCGTTCCGCTGACCGAAGGCCCGGTGTGGGATGGCGAGCAGCTCTTGTTCACGCACATCCGGGCGAGCCGCATTCTGCGCTACGACCCGAAGAGCGGCGCGATCACCGAGTGGCGCACCGGCACCAACCGCACGAACGGGCTCGCGTTCGACGCGCAGGGGCGGCTCTTCGGCTGTTGTTCCGGCGGGCGCTCGATCGTGCGTTTCGATCCCGACGGCCGCACCGTGACCCTCGCCGACCGCGTGGAGGGCAAGAAGCTCAATACGCCGAACGACCTCGCGATCGATCGCAAGGGGCGCATCTGGTTCACCAATCCCTGGAACGAGGGGAACATCGACGCCACCGAGCGCCAGGAACTCGACAACCGATCGGTGCTGCGCGCCGACCCTCAGCCCGACGGCAGCTACACCGTGACGCGCGTCACGTTCGACACGACGCAGCCCAACGGCATCCTGGTCTCGCAGGACCAGAGCACGCTCTACGTCGCCGAGAGCGGTTACGCGCGCGAGGTTCCGCGTGAGCTGCGCGCCTATCCGATCCGCGAGGACGGCAGCCTCGGCACCTATTCGACGCTCTTCACCTGGGGCGCGGACGCGAGGGAGATCCATCGCGGCATCGACGGGATGTGCCTCGATCGCGACGGCAACATCGTCGCCACCGCGGGCTGGGAGCTGAGCGGCGCCGGGCCGATGATCTACGTGTTCACGCCCAAGGGCCGCGTGCTGGAAACGCATCCGGTGCCGGCCAATCGCCCGACCAACTGCTGTTTCGGCGGCCCCGACATGAC
>JACQOK010000079.1 GCA_016202565.1 Betaproteobacteria bacterium
ACCCCGGGCAGGCCCCAGTAGGAGCGCCCCGGCCAGTGATGCGTCCAGGGGAAGCACGGATGAGCGATGAGGCCGCCGAATCGCGTCCAGCGCGCGTACTCCTGGTCCCGGTAGAGCGGATTCAGGTCGCCGATGCCGTTGCCGAAGATGATGATGGAATCAACGCTCGCGTCGCGCAGGTATTGCTCGGGGCGCAGCTTGCAGCCGATCAGCGCGCGTGCGGCGGCAAATGCCTCGTCGGTAAGCTTGCCCTCGGCGGCTTGTTCAGTGATGCCGAGATCTGCTCGTTTGTTCACGGGACTCTCCTTACATGTGTACTAAAAATTCAAAAAGCGTGACCAGTGACCGGTGACCGGTGGCTGGTTCAAAATGGTTCGATCGATTTACGAGTCACCAGTCACGACTCACCAGTCGCGAGTCACCAATCACGCCCCACCAGTCACGATTCACCAGTCACGCCCCACCAGCCACGCCTTTTCCAAACTCACGCCAGCGCTTCCGTCTCGCCATACTTGCGAAGCTTTTCGTGCGACAAGGTGACGCCCAGTCCCGGCCCGGCGGGGAGCGAGACGGTGCCGTCCTTGTTCATCTCAAGCGGCGGATCGCAGATGTCGTCCACGAGGCGCTCCAGCGGCGAGCCATAACCCAGCACGCCGTGCACGCAGGGGAGCGCCGCGGCGAACTGGAGTATGGCTGACGTTCCGGGTGACAACGGATGCTTGCTGCCCATCAACACCCCCATTCCCGCCGCCTCGGCCATCTCGGCCATTCTGCGGCTCAGGAAAAGGCCGCCGTTCTTTACCGGCTTAAGACTCATCGTGTCCGCCGCGCCGGCCCGCGCGATATTCGCGACGTCGTGCGGTGTCCACGCGCTCTCGTCGGCGGTGATCGGCGTATCGAGCGCGATGCGCACTTCCTTCATGCCCTGGAGGTCCCACCACGGCACCGGCTGCTCGATCGCCTCAATGCCGTAGCGTTCCATCTTCCGCAGCGTCGGAATCGCCACTTCGACGTTGTACGCGCCGTTAACGTCCACCTCCAGGGGATAGTCCGATCCTACCGCGTCGCGCACCGCCGCCACCCGTTCGATATCCTCCTTCACGTCGAACCCGACCTTGATCGTGAGCATCGCGTAGCCCATCGCTTTCAGCCGCACGGCATCCTCCGCCATTTCCTTCGGCGTTTTGACGCCGAGGCTGCGGCTCACTTTGAAAGCGGTGCGATGGATTCCGCCAAGCAGCTTCGCGACCGGCTGCTTGACCGCCTTGCCCATGATGTCATAGAGCGCGGTGTCGATCGCCGCCTTGGCGCAGAGAAAACCGGTGCGGCCCTGGTTGAAGCCCTCGAGGCGGTCGATCACGAGTCCGATGTCGAACGGGTCCATCCCGATCAGGAGCGGCGTGAAGTATTTCCTGATGGTGATATAGATCGCTTCCTGGGTCTCGCCGCCGCGTTCGATCAGCGTCACCCCGGTTTCGCCCACCCCGGTGATGCCTTTGTCGGTTTCGACGAGCACGATGATCTGCTTTTTGTGCCGCGTCTCGCCCGGCGCCATCTTGTACGGATTGCGGTAGGGGATGGTCACCCTGTGGCATTGAATGTTGGTGATTTTCATGTCGCCTCGGTACCGATGACGCGGAATGGGCTATTGCTGCACGCCGGCAGCCTTGATCACTTTCGACCATTTGGCGATCTCGGACTCCAGATACTTCCTGAATTCTTCGGGCGTGCCGCCTTCGACTTCCGCGCCCTGCTTGGCGATGGCTTCGGCGAAATCCGGTGCACGCAGGATTTCGTTGATCTGCGCGTTCAGCTTCGCCACGATCGTTTTTGGCACGCCGGACGGAGCGAGGATGCCATACCAGTTCTTGGCTTCGTATCCAGGCACGCCGGATTCGGCAATGGGCGGGACGTCGGGGAGCACGGCGGAGCGCTTGACGGAGGTGAGGCCCAGCGCTTTCAGGCGTCCCGCCTTGACGTGGCCGAGCGAGGCCGGGAGCGAGGCGACCGAGATCTGTATTTCTCCGCCAAGGAGGGCATTGAGATTCGGACCGCCGCCCTTGTACGGCACGTGCGTCACCTTGATCCCCGCCATGTTCGCGAAGAGTTCCCCGGCGAGATGCGTGATGCTGCCGGTGCCGGCCGACCCCATCGTCAACTTGCCCGGACTCGCCTTCCCCATGGCGACGAGTTCTCTGGCCGATCGCGCCTGCACTGAAGGATGAGCGAGCAACACGTTGGCGCTCGATACGAGCATCGTGATCGGGGCAAAGGAATCGATGGGATGGTATTTGAGTTTCTTGTACAGTCCGGCGCTCGTGGCATAGCTCGCGGAGACTGCCATCAGCGTATGACCATCCGGCGTCGAATTGGCGGTGATCTCGGAGCCGATGGTGCTCCCCGCGCCGGGCCGATTGTCGACGACCACCGGCTGTCCCCACACGTCCGTGAGCTTCTGGCCCACCAGCCGCGCGAAGATGTCCGCGGCGCCCGCGGGCGGGAAGCCGACGATGATCCGGATCGGTTTGTTCGGGTAGGGTGGTTCGGCCGCCACCGCCTGTGGCGCGGCAATCGCAGCACCGGCGCCGATCAGCATCAAACAGAGTTGCAGCATCATGACCGAGTTCCTCCTCGCTGAGTGATTCTAATTTTCCTGCCTACGCCGTCGCCCCGTGCACGGCGGACATGTTCGGTGAAAGTGCGGCCTGCATCGTCTTGACCACGCCGGACAATCCGCCGACGACGTGAACGCCGGCCACGCGCAGCATGGCGACCTTGGCGGCGTGACTTTCCGCCTTCGAGTCGATGAGCGCCGCCGCGTGTCCCATCTTCTTTCCGGGCGGAGCGGTGTGGCCGACGATGAGCGCCGCGACCGGTTTGGCGTCGCCCCGCGCCGCGTACTCGGCGACAAAGATTTCCTCCGTGCCCCCGATTTCGCCCAGGTAGAGCACGGCGCTCGTCTCGGGATCGCGATGAAACAGCTCCAATGCCTCGGCGGCGGTCGTGCCTTTCACCGGATCGCCACCGATACCGACGACGGTGGATTGTCCGATCCCGGCGAGGGTGAGCCGCTTGCAGCATTCGTACGACAGCGATCCGCTGCGCGAGATGACGCCCACGCTCCCCGGGCTGTAGCAGAAGGAGGGCATGAACCCGAGCTTCGCCTTGCCCGGTGAGATGAGTCCCGGCGTATTGGGTCCGACGAATGCGGCGCCATGCAATTTGGCGGCGGCGCGAATTTCGATCGTATCCTGGACCGGCAGCTCGTCGGCGGTGGCGACGACGAGGCGGCAGCCCGATTCGATTGCCTCGAGCGTTGCACCGAGCACCGCCGCGGGCGGCACGAACACGATGGCGGTATCGGCTGCCGTCGCCTCGCGCGCCGCGCGCACGCTGCCGAAGACCGGAACGTCTCCGACCCGGGCGCCCTCGCGCCCGGGGGATATGCCCGCTACGATTTGCGTGCCGTACTTGCGGGCGTCCTCGACGAAGAACGTTCCCATCTGACCGGTGATGCCCTGGATCAGCACCCGGTTGGTGCGATCGAGCAGGATGCTCATTGTGCCCCTTTCGCGAGTCTGACCGCCGCGGCGACCGCGTCCTCCAGGCGGGCATGATTGCAGGCGCCGAACTGGCTGAAGATCGCCGGAACCTGATCGACATTGGTGCCGTCGAGCCGGAATACGACGGGCTTCCGGCTCTTGCGCTCGGCCATGATTTCCTTCATCGAGTTGGCCACCCGCTGCATTTGCGTGCCGCCGCCGAAGACGCTCACCAGGATGACCTTCACCTGCGGGTCGGCATCGAGCATGGCGAACGCCGGGCGATAGCCACGGGTCGAGGTCGGGCCGGGGCTGCAATCGAGGAAACACGCCGGCCGCCCGCCATATTCGGCGATCATGTCCATTGCGGCCATCGTCATGCCCGCGCCGCCGGAGACGAGCGCGATATCGCCGTCGAGCCGCACGTACATGTGCTGCATGTTCAGGCAGTCGCGCAATCGGCGGCCCACGCGCCGCTTCGCTTGTTCGAGTTGGCCGGCGATGTCGCGATTGCGAAATGCCGCCCATTCGTCGCGGACCACCTTGGCATCGGCCGCCATCAAGTCGCCGTCGCCAAGCTTGGCGAGCGGGTTGATCTCGATCGTCGTGCAATCATGGAGCGCGGCCGTGCGCGTAAGGCGTTGGGCGAGGGCGATTACCTTCTCGCGCACCTGATAGTCGGGTTCGTGGTCCTTCAGGACCTCCCGCATCTCGTGCGTGCGAAAGCGGTGGGCCGCGCCCACCGCGTAGCGGGCGGGGGGCGGTCCGTCCTCGATATCGATGCCGCCGCGGGGTCCGTACAGAACGACATAGCCGTCGGCGCGGCCGTCCACCGCCACCGAGAGATAGAGTTCGCGCTCGATCGCAAGCCACGGTTCGACCAGCACGGCTTCCGGTCGCGCGCCGCCGAATTCGGTGGCGAACAGTTGCTCGATCGCCGCGGCGAGCGCCGCGCTATCCGCTGCTTTGACGATGCCGCCTTGCCTGCCGCGCCCGCCGCTGCGCACCTGGGCTTTCGCGGCGACCGGATAGCGCTCCATTCTCGCGGATGCCCGTTCCGCCGCGGTCCTGCCGGGTCGAATGACGAGTCCCTTGGGCACCCGAATCCCGGCCGATTCGAGCAATTTCTTGCCTTCGTGCTCGAGCATCATCATGACGGGATCCTGCCTCCTCGTGGTACGCGGGGAATTTGCGCGGGCACTCACTATACGGCAGCGGCCTTATGCGAACAAGCAATGTAAAGTTATACTAATGAAACTTTTCATTATGGAGCGACCGTGACGCTGCAGCAGTTGAAGTATCTGTGCGAAGTCGCCCGCCGCGGCCTGAACATTTCGAAGACGGCCGAGGCGCTGCACATTTCGCAGCCGGGTCTGAGCCGGCAGTTGCGCCTCCTCGAAGAAGAACTCGGGTTGGAGCTGTTCGTGCGCAACAGCAAGCGTCTGGTGCGCTTGAGCGAAGCCGGCGGCAGGATCGTGGGGATCGCGGAGCGCACGCTCAAGGAGGCGCAGAACATCACCGAGGCGGCGCGCGAGTCCGCCGACGACTCGAGCGGCATCCTGACGATTGCGACCACCCACACCCAGGCGCGTTATGCGCTGCCTGCGGTCATCCGCCGTTTCGCGAAGCAGTTTCCGAGAGTGCGGCTCAATCTGCGCCAGGGCACGCCGGGCGAGGTGTCCCAGCTCGTCCTCTCCGGCAACGCCGACATCTCGATCGCAGCCGAGACGGTCGATCCGGTCCCCGGCATGGTGATGCTGGCGTGCTACCCGCTGCCGCGCATCGTGCTGACGCCCGCGCGCCATCCGCTGCTGCGGGTGAAGCAACTCACCCTCGAAAAGCTCGCGGAATATCCGCTCATCACCTACGACTTTTCGTTCATCGCGCGCTCCAAGATCGTGCGGGCGTTCGAGGCGAAGGGGCTCACGCCGAACGTCGTGTTGAACGCGATCGACGCGGACGTCATCAAAACCTACGTGGAGTTCGGTCTCGGCATCGCAGTGGTGCCGCGCATGGCGTTCGACGCGAAGCGCGACCGGGCGCTGCGCG
Source organism: Betaproteobacteria bacterium (assembly GCA_016202565.1). Classification (GTDB taxonomy): domain Bacteria; phylum Pseudomonadota; class Gammaproteobacteria; order Burkholderiales; family SG8-41; genus DSOT01. The sequence goes on from JACQOK010000079.1 coordinate 5,592, forward strand.
CGATCGACGCGAGCCACTTGTTCGAGCCGAATACCATCCACGTCGGCATCCGGCAGAACCACTATCTGCGCGGCTATACCTACGCCTTCATCGAGATGTTCGCCGCGCATCTTACGCGCGCGCGGGTGGAGCAGGCGATTCGCGACGCCGCCTCGCGCAACAGCAGCGGCGCTGCCGGAGCTGCCTGAAGCGCGCTCATATCGACCCGTTTGCAGCCGACGCGGCCCGGTATTACCGATCTGCATGGGAGGATAACCAAATGTTCTTTGATCGCGGGACGCGCGTGAATTACGATCTTCAATCAAGGAGGAGATATGCGGGTCATCGCGTTGATATCGTGGTGCGCGCTTTTTTTTGCGGCTGTCGCGCCAGGCGCCCGCGCGCAACCCTACCCGGACAAACCCCTGCGCTTCGTCATCCCGTTCCCGCCCGGTGGCGGGGCCGACAATCTTGCGCGCATCGTCGGTCAGCGGGTAGGCGAGGATCTCGGGCAGCCTCTCGTCGTGGACAATCGTGCGGGTGCGGGCGGCAACGTCGCGGCGGAAGTGGCCGCGCGTTCGGCGCCGGACGGATACACGCTGCTGCAGGCCAATGTGGCGCATGCCATCTCGAGCACCCTGTACCGGAAACTCAACTACGATCTGCTCAAGGATTTCGATGCAGTGACGCAACTCGCGTCGATTCCGTTCGTGCTGCTCGTGAATCCTTCGCTGGGGGCGGGCTCGGTGAGTGAATTGATCGGGGTCGCGAAGAAACGTCCGGGGCAACTCAATTACGCATCTTCCGGTAACGGCGGCCCGAGCCACATGGCGATGGAACTCTTCAAGTCGATGGCCGGCGTGGAGATGCGCCACATCCCGTACCGCGGCGCGGCACCGGCGGCGACCGATGTGATTGCCGGCCGCGTGCACATGATGTTCTTCACCGTATCGGCGGCGTTGCCGTACGTGAAATCCGGAAAGTTGCAGGCGCTGGCCATTGCCAGTGCGCGGCGCTCGCCGCAGCTCCCCGACCTGACGACGGTGAACGAAGCCGGCATACCGGGTTTCGAAGCGAGCACCTGGTTCGGCGTGGTGGTTCCAGCGAAGACACCCGCGAGAGTGATCGAGCGGCTGCATGCGGTGTTCACCGGCGCGCTGCGTGCCCCCGGCGTTCGCGACCGGCTTCTCGCCCAGGGATTCGAGATCATCGGCAGCACCCCGAGCGAGTTCGGCGCCTACATGAGGGCTGAGATACCGAAATGGGCGGCGGTGGTGAAGGCGGCGGGGGTCGTTGCCGAATGAGCGCACGCACCGCACATCAGCCGGTGCGCGTGATCATCGGTTTCTCGCCGGGAAGCGCGTCGGACTTCGTGGCGACCCTGCTCGCGCCGGAACTGTCCCGGTGCTTGAGGCGCGAAGTCCTGGTCGAGCGCCACGCCGGTGACAACGGCGCGATCGGCGCGCGCATGGTGGCGGCGGCCAACCCGGACGGCGCGACCCTTTTCATGGCAACTTTGGGAACCCATGCGCTCGCGCCTCATTTCAATCCCCATCTCGGATACGATCCGATCAACGACTTCCGGCCGGTGTGTCTCGTGTCGCGCTCGCCGCTGGTGCTCGCCTGTCACCCGTCGATTCCAGCGGGTTCGGTGGAGCGGTTGATCGCCATCGGCCGCGCCCGAGCGCACAAGCTCACGTTTGCGTCGTCGGCGGTGGGGGGCGCGCCGCACATGGCGGGTGAGCTGTTCAAAACAATGGCGCAGATCGAGATGACGCATGTGCCGTATGCGCGTACCGAGCAATTGTACGAAGACTTGCAGCAGGGGCGGGTCGCATTGAGTTTCAACAACATCATGTCGATGGCGCCACGCGTGAAGTGCGGGACGCTGACGGGGATCGCGGTGACCGGGCGCGACCGCAGCGCCCTGCTTCCCGAACTGCCAGCCATCGGCGAATCGGGCTTGCCCGGTTACGAAGTCACCAACTGGTTGGGCATTGTGGCGCCGGCGCGCACCCCGGTCGATACTGTCGTTATGCTCAATGCGGCAATTACGGCTGTCTTGCGGGCGGAAGCGATTGCGGAACGCCTGTTGCAGGCAGGCATCGAGCCAGGAGGCGGCTCCCCAGGAGCGTTTGCCCGGCATATCGGGATGGAGTTGGCGCGATGGCGTCCGGTGATCGCCCGTGCCGGGGTTCTTGCGTAATGGAACGGCAAACGGACGAAAGTCGTGCAAGCCTCCGGCGCGAAAACCGATTAGCGGTATCGTTACAGATGGAAGGACAGACCATGACAGGCAATGCGATGATCTTCGAACCGACGGCCGCGACGCGAAATACGCCACAGCCGTTGCGACGCGCGCTGGACGGGCTCGAGGGCAAGGTGGTCGGCTTCATCGACAACGTGAAGCCGAATTTCCACTTTCTGGTGGACGATCTCGCCGAGCTGCTGATCGGCAAGTACGGCGTGTCCTCGGTCATCAGGCACCGCAAACGCACGGCCTCGGTGCCCGCCCCCGAGGACATCATCGCGGACGTCACCCGGCAATGCGACCTCGTCATTACGGGATCGGGCGACTGAGGCTCGTGCACGTCGTGGAGTATCCACGACAGTGTTGAGGCTGCCAGGCGCGGCCTCGCTGCGTTGACCATCTGTTCGGCGCCGTTTACCGAGCTGGGGCGCACCCAGGCGTCCGCCCTGGGTCACGCGGATCTGCCGATTGCGGTGATTCCGCACCCGTTCGGTCTTCGTTCCCGCGAGGAAGTGCGCAGGATCGCCGAGCAATGCGTCGCGGACATCGCCCGCCTGGTATGCGAGTCGGCGGCAGGCGAGGCCGCCCGCGCTGCAGCACCGGCCAGCGCGCGCTCCGGGCGCATCGAGGCGCCTGTCGATCTGGATGAGTTCAACCGGTTCTGCCGTGCCTGCGGCTGGAGCGATGGGCTGCCGCTCGTTCCGCCGACGGTCGAACGCGTGGAGGCGACGCTGCGGCACACGCGACGCGCGCGCGACGAAGTGATCGCGGCGGTCGCACCCGGTTTCGGCGCGGCCAGCGTCGAACATATTGCGGCCAATGCGGTGATGGCGGGCTGCGAACCGGAATATCTTCCCATCCTGATCGCAGCGGTGGAGGCGCTGGCCGATCCGGCATTCAATCTGCAGGGGATCCAGGCGACGACCAATCCGGCGACGCCGTGGCTGATCGTCAACGGCCCGATCGCACGAGATCTCGGCATCAATGGCGGACTCAATTGCCTCGGGCAGGGCGCATGGGCAAACGCAACCATCGGCCGCGCCCTGCGCCTCATCCTCCAGAACGTGGGCGGCGCGCGCCCGGGGGAAATGGATCGCGCCACTCACGGGCAGCCGGGAAAATACACGTTCTGCTGCGCTGAAAACGAAGCGGAGAATCCGTGGGAGCCGCTTCACGTCGAGCGCGGATTTGCACGCGATTCAAGCACCGTGACCGTGGTGGGCGCATCCGGCACCCTCAACATGAACAGCCACGCGAAGGAGGCGACCGACCTGCTGCGAGCGATCGCGGACACCATGGCCTTCCCGTTGAGCAATGACTACTACTTCGGCGGCGAACCCTGGGTCATCCTGTCTCCCGAGCACGCGGAAATTCTGAAGCGCGAAGGCCTCGGCAAATCCGACGTCAAACGCCGCTTGTGGGAGCAATCCCGATTCGCAGCGGGCCGGTTCGCCGCGAAGGATCGTGCCCGCGTGCAGCACATCCGCCGCGCGGAGTTGGGAACGATCGACGCGAATACGTTGGTGCCCGCCTCACCCGGCGCCGACGGGATCGGGATCGTCGTCGCCGGGGGGCCCGGGACCCATTCGGTTTACGTGCCGACCTTTGGTGTGACGCGCGCCGTCACGCGCGCAGTGACGATCGAGTCGTGAGGCCTCTACGATGCCATGAGGCGTTTCGGGCGCGCCGGCCGCTTCCACCGCCGCACAAGGTCGTTCACAATAGGCGCGTGGTGGATCTTCAATGGTGTTGACCCATGGCGATTAACTGGCTGACCGCGCTGAAGGCCCTTCCGTGGGGAACGATTCTGAGTCAAGCCCCCACGGTGGTCGATGCCGCGAACCGGCTGCTGTCCGAGTCGAAACGCAAGCGGGCGCCGCCCGGCACGACGGATGAGCTCGAGGTGCTGAAAGACAGGGTGGCGGCATTGGAGGAACACGATCAGGCGGATGCCGCCGTCGTCAAGCAGCTGGCGGACCAGGTCGCCCAACTCTCGCGGGCCTCACAGGTCGTGGCCGTGCGCGTTCGAATGGTGCTGTTGATCAGTGTTGTGGCCATAGCGATCGGAATCGTTTCAATTGCGCTGACGCTGTCTTCCTGAGGGACGAGCGGCGCGGGCGCCGGCAATCCGGCGTGCAGCCCCATCAGCGTGGCGGTCGAGCCCGCACAAGCGTGCGTCGAAATCGCAAGAGATTTCAAAAACCTATGTTCGTGATTCCGCGGCGAAGTTCCCGCCGCCTGGAAAAAGGGCGCGCTCCTCTTGTGCCACGCCGGTCTTAAAAATCCTGGATCATTATGGGGTAGAATATGCCGCCATACTACCCGTGCGGCATAGCGGCACAACCTGTGGGGGAACGATGGCAAGAAGAACAAGCTCGGGACGACTGGATGACGGGGTCGAGCTGCCGTGGTGGGTCAGCGTGGTGTTCGCCGCGATCATCTACATCTTTCTAAACTGGATTTTCCCGTCGCTCGCGGGCTCGAACGTATTCCTCAAGAACCTTGCCGCCGCGGCGCAGGCTTCTGCCGGGCTTTTGGCGTTGCTCTTTCTGGTGCTCGCGGGCTTGTCCCTGTTGCTGGAGTACCGGAGAAGGCGGCTGCTCGACCTGCAGGTGAGCCTCGCGACGATTCGGGCGCTTCCCCGGCGGCGCTTCGAGCAGTTTGTCGCCGAAGCGTTTCATGGCCAGGGGTATGCGGTATCGGAACGGGATAGCGCCGCGCCGGACCGCGGCGTGGATCTTGTGTTGACGCGAGGAAACGAGAAAGTGCTCGTCCAGTGCCGGCGCTGGCGCAGCGAGACGATCGATATCGCGCCGGTGCGGCAGCTGTACGACGTCATGGTGTCCGAGCAGGCGAGCGGCTGCACGCTCCTCGCAAGCGGCGCCTACAGCAATGATGCGCTTCGGTTCGCGGCCGGGAAACCCATCCGGCTCATCGGCGGCCAGGCGCTGGAGAAGATGCTGCGCGGCGTGAAGCGCGCAGCGGGTGCCGCTGATACGGCGCACGCACCCGAATCCTCACTTTCCTGAACGCCGGCAGCCCCGAGCCACCCGCTGCGCGGTGCCGCGACAGGCTTGATTCCAAAGTGTGGCGGCTCCCGCAATAAAGTTTGCGCTAGATCAAAGCAGCGCGCTCCCCGCGTAGTACTCTCCCCCCAGGAGGGCGAATAAGCTGTCCCGCTGCGGGAGAACAGGCGCAGTACTAGACCGGCTCCCGGCCCTCCACCTTAGGGTCCCTCTTACAAGGAGGAACGCATGACCGTCTTCACTTTGCTGGTCCTCGTGGCCACTCTCGCTACGCTCGTTTCGCTCGCTTCCGGCATTGCCGCAATGGCCAATCACGGCGAAATCGGACATCTAAACAGTGCGCAATGGATGGTCTTGCGGGTGCTGTTTCAGGCAGCGGCCTTTCTGGGAGTCGCCGCGGCGCTCATCGACTGGGGTTGACCCGATGGCAGGGGCGGCGTTGCGCGCGACAGAGAACATCGCGCTTTATCGCCGGCCGTGTTTTGGGGCTGTCTCCAACCGGAGGGTGTCATGACGAGCGAGGATCTGTTTGCCTATCAAGACACATTGACGCGGGCGGTGAAGGATATTCATGACCGTTGCGGCCCGGATATCAACGTGTTGTGGGACAGCGGGCGAGTCACGATGGTTACCGCCACCCACCATGTGAAGGTGTGGAACGGCTTGGGATCCGTCGAACTTCAGATCGAGCACGACGATCTCGCCGCAGGCGGCCCCGCGTATCAACGCTTCCTCGAGAAAATCGCATCGGCGGTGAAAGAGAAACTGACGCTCGAGGTCTAGACCCGCCGCGCCGGAAGACGCGATTTCGATATTTTTTTTCAGCAGCTCCCCGCAGCGCCGGCCCGGCGCATAAAGCTGTTATCATCCCGCGGCAGATCGAAAAAGGGAGGGATTCATGCGCCAACTATTACTCGCGCTGGCGCTGCTCGGCGCGGCGTTGCCCGTGGCGGCGACGGAACAACAGAAGACCTACGCGGTGTACATGACGATTTCGTGCGAGGCTTACACACAGGAACGCTGGGACCCGCAGGGCGTCCGTTACAAGCAGATTCAGGCGTGGATATCCGGCTACGTTACCGCGTACAACGGGTGGCAGGCCGACACCCACGACATCCTGGGCGGTTCCAATGTGGCGAGCGTCGAGTCGTGGGTCGAGAACTACTGCAAGGCGCATCCGCTCAACAACCTGTCGAACGCCATGGCCGAACTGGTCAACGGGCTGTATTCCGGGCGCCAGCGCACGGCGATCGACGCGGGGCGCTGATTGCCGCGGCGCTAACACGACGCATCCGCCGGCGCCGGCCGCGGCGCCGGGAGATATGATAGGCTGGAGCTTCGACGAATTCTCCCGTAAGCTTCGGCTGTGATGAAAACCATCGTGAAGCGGCTGGTGTTGCTGTGGGCATTGGTGCTGCTCGCCATTCCCGCCGCAGCGCAGCCGATCAAGATGGGATTCATCAACATACTGCGCATCGAGCGCGAATCGAAGCGGCCGCAGCGGGACGCCGAAAACCTCAAGCGGGAATTCGCGGCGCGTGAGCAGGCCGTGCGCGACTTGCATGGCAAGGTCACGGCGATGCAACAGCAGCTCGAAAACCTCAAGCCGGACGCCTCCGCCGAGGAGATCAACCGGAGACGGCGCGAGTTTGCGCTCCTTGCGCAGCAGTTCGAGCAGGTCCGCCGCGACTTCGTGGAAGACGTGGAGCGCCGCAAGAC
>JACQOK010000080.1 GCA_016202565.1 Betaproteobacteria bacterium
ACGCGAAGGGTGGCGCAGCTCATATCGCGAATATGAGCAAGCCGACCGACAAAGTCAGCGCCGATTGTGGCCGCAACCCTTCGGGCTGGCACGAATTTTGGCCCATGGCTTTGTCGCTCCCCTTGTGAATATTCGCGATATTCACTGCGGCGAGCTTCGCGCCCTGAGCCAAAATCGTGACAGCGCATCACGCGTTTCATTATGTTAGGCACTCTAAGCGGCAACTGTCTTCTGCGCGATCAGGTCATCGATCGCCTTGCCGTCGTAGCCGAGTTGAGCCAGCAGTTCGCGCGTATGCGCGCCGATGCGCGGCAGGTCGAGCCGTGTGCCGAAGCGCCGGCCGTCCATCTCGAGCGGCAGGACCGGCACATCGGCCTTCTCGCCGTTGGGGAGCGTGATGGGCGACATGCCGCCGGAGGCCTTCAAGTGCGGATCATCGAACAAGTCCTCTGGCTTCACGATCGGCGCGAACGGCAACCCGAGCTGTTCGCACTTGTCCATCACTTCCTGCTTGTTCATCCGGGCGAAAATCCCGGCCACGATCGGGATGATGCGCGATCGCGCCTCGACGCGTTGCGGATTGGTCTTGAGCGCTGGATCGGCAAGCAGCTCGTCGAGCCCGAATGCTTCGCAGAAGACTTTCCATTGCGTATCAGTCACCACACCCACGAATACCTGCCCGCCGTCGGCCGTCGTGAACGTGTCGTACACCGCCCAGGCCCGGATGCGGTCGGGCATCGGCGTAGCCGGCTTGCGGGTCATCAATCCTTCCATCATGTGCTGCGCAACCAGGAAGACGTTGTTCTCGAACAATGCGCTCTTCACTTCCTGGCCGCGGCCGGTATGCCGCCGCTGGTAGAGCGCAGCGAGCACGGCAATCGCGCCGAACATGCCTCCCATCACGTCGTTGACCGACGCGCCCGCGCGCAGGGGACCGTAGCGGCCGCCGGTCATGTACGCAAGCCCGCCCATCATCTGCACCACCTCGTCGAGCGCGGTACGGTGGTCGTATGGACCGGCGAGGAAACCCTTGTGTGAGCAGTAAATGAGATCCGGTTTCAGTTTCTTCAGCGCGTCATAGCCGAAACCGAGTTTTTCCATCGCACCGGGCCGGAAATTCTCGGACACCACGTCCGCGTTCCGGATCAGCTTCAATACGAGCTCCCGGCCCGCCGTCGACTTGAGATCGACCGCGAAGCTTTTCTTGTTGCGGTTGTAGGTCGGGAAAAAGCCGGCGCCCGAGGCCGTCAGCTTGCGCGTATGGTCGCCGTCGAGCGGCTCGACTTTGATCACTTCCGCGCCGAGATCGGCGAGGATGAGGCCGCACGTCGGACCCATCACCATGTGCACGAACTCGACGACGCAGATGCCGTCCAGCGGCAAAGGCTGTCTCTCTGTCACCATTCACTCTCCTTCAATGAAATCACTTCTCCGCCCGCCGTTTTGCGCCGCGCTTGGGGTGGCTTGAAGGTTCGCGCCGGCACATCCGCTCAGTCGGCCTTGATGCCCGCGCGGTCGATCACCTTCGTCCACTTGGCGATCTCGGACTGGATGAATTTTCCGAATTGTTGCGGGGTATCCCCAACCGGCATGAAGGCGAGCGTGTTCAACCGCTCCTTGACGTCCGGCGCGTTGAGCGTCTTCACGATCTGGCCGTGAAGCCTGGCGACAATCGGCTGCGGCGTTCTGGCCGGCGCCACGATGCCGATCCACCCCGTTGCCTCGAATCCCGGATAGCCCGACTCGGCGATGGTCGGCAGCTCCGGCAGGAACGTCGAGCGCTGGGCGGTCGACACCGCAAGCCCGAGCAGCTTGCCGGACTTCACGTGCGCGAGCACCGCCGGCATGGCATCGAACATGATCGGGATATTGCCGCCCATCAGCTCGCCGTGTGCGGCAGGGCTGCCCTTGTACGGCACATGATTGATCTGGATGCCGGCGGCCGTTCGGAACATTTCCATCGTGAGATGGCTGGTCGATCCGCTGCCGAGCGAGGCGTAGTTGACCTGGCCGGGCTTCGCCTGCGCCGCGGCGACCAGCTCTTTCACCGTTTTCGCCGCGAACGCGGGACTTGCCACCAGCGTCTGTGCCACCAGCGCAAGATTGGTGATCGGCGCGAAGTCCTTGACGGCGTCATAGGGCAGCTTCTTGTAGAGCCCCGGATTGATGCCGAACGCGCTCGAAACGCCCATCACCAGCGTGTAGCCGTCCGGCACGCTTTTCGCCCCCAGCTCGGTGCCCAGGATGGCCGCGGCACCGGGCCGGTTGTCCACCACCACCTGCTTGCCCCACGCCTCGGTGAGCTTTTGACTGAGCACGCGCGCCAGGATGTCGGTCGAGGTGCCGGGCTGAAACTGCACGATGACGCGGATGGGCTTGCTGGGGTAACTCTCCGCCGGCGACTGTGCGAGCGCGGGTAATGCGCAAAACGCCCCGATCACGACGACGCTGAAACCCGATGCGTTCATGGAGTCTCCTTCTGGATCCGGTTAACTGGGCGCCCGTGCCGAAGCGGCGGTGAAACCCTTCGTAATGCCGGCCTGCGCGACATAGCCATAAAGCGGTTCCTCGGGGATGCCGGCCGCTACGATCGCGCGCACTCCGATCAACCGGCCGAGGTCGATGCCGGTCTTGAGCCCCATCGCTTCGAGCATGAACACCAGGTCTTCGGTCACGATGTTCCCGGAAGCGCCCGGTGCGAATGGGCAGCCGCCGAGCCCGCCGAGCGAGCTGTCGAAGGTGCGCACACCGACCTCGAGCGCCGCCACCACGTTGGCGAGCCCGAGCCCGCGCGTGTTGTGAAGATGCGCGCCACCGAGCCGTTCGCCGATCGCCGCGCGCACTTTGCGGAACACGCGGCGGATCTGCTCGGGATTGGCATAGCCGGTGGTATCCGCGAGGCCCACTTCGTCGCAGCCGGCTTCCACGCAGGCGACTGCCAGACGCACCACCTCGTCCTCGCTTACCGAGCCTTCGATGGTGCAGCCGAACACGGTGGAGAGCCCCGCTTCGATTTTCGGGCGTCTCGCGCTGGGCAAACTGTCGCGCAGCGCGCAGATGCGCTTCGCCTCGGCGACGGCCTCGTCCGGCGTACGGCGCACGTTGGCGAGGCTGTGCGACCTGGAAACCGAAATCGGCAGGGTGATCTTGTGCGCACCGGCCGCCATCGCACGCTCCGCCCCTTTAAGGTTCGGTGCGAGCGCAGCCACGGTTAGTCCGGGCAAGCCCAACGAATGCGTAACGACCTCTTCCGCATCCACCATCTGCGGAATCAGCTTGGGCGGCACAAAGGAGCACACCTCGATCTCACGGATGCCGGCTGCCGCCGCCGCGCTGATCCATTTCTTCTTGTACTCGGTCGGCATGAACTGCTTTGTGTTCTGCAAGCCGTCGCGCGGACCCACTTCGCTCACC
>JACQOK010000081.1 GCA_016202565.1 Betaproteobacteria bacterium
CTGGAAGAGGCCGGCGTGATGCAGCGCATCGCCTTCGTCGTCGACCGGGGTTTTCACCAGATCGGTCTTCACGGCGGCGTTGCGCTGCCGTTCCTGCTGGGGCTGGGTTGCAACGTTCCGGCCATCTCGGGCGCGGCGAAGGCCACCACCGGTCGCGAGCGAGTCATCGCCTCGGTGCTGATCACCTTCGTTCCGTGCTCGGCGCGTTCGGCGATCATCCTGGCGGTAGGCGGGAAATACCTGGGCGGCGCCGGCGTCGTTGGCATTTTCGCCCTGACGATCATCGTGCTCGCGGCCACCGGGCGCCTGCTGGCACGGCGCGGCGGTGAGCTCGGTCCCGGCCAGGTGCAGCAAATTCCGCCCTATGTGCTGCCGGGTTGGCGCGCGTTATTCTCCGAAACCTGGGCGCGCACAAGAGACATTCTCACGATCGTCACGCCGCTCCTGATTGGCGGGAGCGTCGTGCTCGCGTTGCTCAAGCATGCGGGTGCCGATGTCGCCGTCAATGCGCTGTTTACGCCAGTCACAGCGTGGTGGCTGGGTCTGCCGGTGGCGCTCGGCGTGCCCATCCTGTTCGGCGTCCTGCGCAAGGAACTGTCGCTGCTGATGATCTACCAGGCGCTCGGTACCCTCGAGATCGGCACCGTGCTGGATTGGGTGCAGATCATGACCTTTCTGCTGTTCCTGACGTTCTATTTTCCATGCATCTCCACCTTCGCCGTCATGCTCAAGAGCATCGGTCGCAGGAACGCAGTGTTCTCGGTGTCGCTGTCGGTGGGGGTGGCGCTGCTGGTAAGCGGGGCGGTGCGTTTCCTTCTGGAAGGGGCGCGATTGTTGTCGGCCTGACATCACGAAAACGCGGCCGCTGCAGATCATTCACTCCGGTTTGATACCGGCGTCCTTGACGACCCGTGCCCACTTCTTGAGCTCTGTCCGCAGCAGCGCGGCGAATTCTTCGGGCGAAGCGCTCGGCGTGGGCTCCGCGCCCCCGTCGATGAAACGTTTCCTGACGTCCGGATCGTTCAGCACCTGAATGACCGCCCCGTGCAGTCTGGTGACGATCGCGCGCGGCGTGCCGGCAGGCGCGAGCAGACCGAACCACTGGACGGCCTCATAACCGGGCACGCCGGCCTCGGCAATGGTTGGGATATCCGGTGCCGCACTTGCGCGCCTGGCGCTCGTCACCCCGTAGGCGCGCACGCGCCGGGCTTTGACGTGCGGCAGCGTGCTCAGGATATTTGCCGCCATCACCGGCACGTGGCCCGCAATGACATCACCGAGGGCGGGGCCAGCGCCCTTGTAGGGAACGTGAGTCATCTTGAGTCCGGCCGCGCTCACGAAAAACTCCATCATCAGGTGCGGCATGCTGCCGATGCCGGCCGAAGCGAACTGCAACTCGCCGGGTCGGGCCTTGGCGAACGCGATCAGCTCCTTAACGTTCTTCACCGGGAGAGAGGGATGTGAGATCAGGACGTTCGGTACCGTTACCGTACGGGAAATCGGCGCGAAATCGCGCTCCAGGTCGTACGGAACCTTCTTCATGACAAATGGGTTGCTGGTGTGCGAGGCAATCGCGGCGAGCAGGGTGTAGCCGTCGGCCGCGGCGCGCAATGCGATCTCCGCACCGAGATTGCCGCTGGCGCCGCCGCGGTTGTCGACGACGATTTGCTGGCCGAGGAGTTCGCCGAGTTTCGGCGTGATCATGCGCGTCGAGGCATCGGTGCCGCCGCCCGGCGGCGAGGGCACGATCAGCCGGATCGGGCGATCGGGATATCCTGCCGCCAACGCACCCGCAGTCACAACACACAAGAAGACCGCTGCCAGGATCGCGGTCCACCGACGCCAATGCGGGACACACGGGTGAATTGCCCCTGCCGCCATGATTTTATCCTTCCGTGCCCGTAACGGCGCTGCCACTACCAGCCTTGAGGCTCCGTGCGCAGGAAAGCCATGCCGCGGATTGCATCGGCGAGCTTTCCGTATTCGATTTCACCGAGGCTGCGCACAGGGGGGCGCGGCTGGCCGCAATCGCGCCCCATGGCACGCAGCACGGATTTAAGGCCTGCCAGACCGTCGTTCAGCCCGGATTCTCCGGCCGACTTCACGGCGTGATGCAATGCACCGACATCTTCCTGCACCGGGCGTGCCTCGACATACTTTTGCTGGCTGCACAAGTCATAGAGCTGGCGGACAAGCTTCGGCGCCACAGCGGCCAGCGGCGCAAAAGCACCGGCGCCGCCCAGCACGCCCGGCGAGACCATGAACTCGGCGCCCGCGAGCAGCTGAAACCCGGGGCGGATGCGCCGCCCATTCGAAATCACCTCCTCCATGTACACCCAGCCGAGGCTCGAATCGACGATGCCGGCAAGGTTGGGCAGGCGCTCGATCAGTTGTAGCGTCAGCTCCGTCGTCAGCGACGTGCCCGCGGATTCTACGGGCGGGTTGCAGATGAAGAACGGCAGGCGCACCGCCGACCCGATCTGCACCAGGTGTTCGACCACCATCGCCGGTTTGGGATGCCAGAAATAGGGCGGATGGGACACGATGGCGGCTGCGCCGGCCGCTTCGGCGTGATGGGCGCGCGCTACGGCGATCGCGGTACCGGCATCGCTCACGTGTGCGATGACCGGCACGCGTCCCTTGACCTGTGCGATCGCAAATTCCAGCAGCTTGCGCTGTTCTTCATCGGTAAGGCTGAGGTCTTCGCCCTCGGGCATGGGCAACGCCAGGGCGTCCGCACCGTTGCGCAGATGAAACTCGATGATCTTGGCGTAGGTGACAAGGTCGATGCTCTGATCCCGATTGAAGGGAGTGATCGGCGTGTGAACCAAACCAGGTTGAAAAGTAGGCATGTTCGTAAATTCTCAAAAAACTAGAAGGTTAAACGCATATAGACGCCGGTTACGCGAAATGAGCAGTAAGCGGTGGGCGGTGATTGGACGTAGCCCGGATGGAATGAAATGAAATCCGGGGCCGGGAGAAGCGGGAACGAAGGCCCCCCAAGAAAAAGCGGGAACGAAGCCCCCCCAAAAAAAGGTGTTCCCGGAATGCGCTTCGCTCCTTCCGGGCTACGATGCTGCTGACCGCTAACCGCTCGTCGCTGTCCATCATCCATTACCAGCCGTGCGGTTCCGATTGCAGGATGCCCAGCTCCTCGAGTTGCGCGCGCAGGAACTCGATCCGTTCCTTCGTGGCGGTGGGCAGCGGAGACCGTGTGGGACCGACCGAGCGCCCCATCATGATCATCGCGCCTTTCAGCGACGACGGATACTGCTCCTTGAACAGGCGCCACAGCCGCGAAATCTTGTACTGGCATTCGCGCGCCGTTTCCCAGTCGTGGGCGACCAACGACGCATAGAACTTGTTGCAAAGATTGGGAGCGATCGCCCCGGACGAGGAAAACGAGCCGCAGGCGCCGAGCGGATAGGCCGGCAGAAGGTGCTCCACGCCGATGATGATCGCGAATCCGGGCCGCATCCGCAGCGCCGTGCGCGAGATCTCAAGAAACTTCTGGCTGTGGAAACTCGCGTCCTTCATCCCGATGTAATTGGGCAGGCGCTCGATGAGACGTCTTGTCAGTTCGCCCGTGAATTCCACGCCCTCGCCGTTGCGCCAGGGCGAGTTGTAGGTGAGAAGCGGCAGGTCGGTCGTCGTGCCGATTCTCACGACGGAATCGTAGATTTCCTCCTGCGAGGGCCGCCGGCAGTACGGCGAGATCGTCAGGATCGCGTCCGCTCCGATCTTCTGCGCGTGGCGCGCCAGGTCCAGCGAATCCTCTTCTGACAGCGTGCCAACGAAAATCGACACCGGCACCCGCCCGGCAACGGTTTTTACCGCCACTTCGGCGCCAAGCTTGCGCTCGGCGATGGTGAGATTGAGCGACTCCGCCTTGTGGTGAGGCCACGCAATGGCGGGCGCGCCGTGGCGGACGTGAAAATCCACCATCTTCCCGAAACCCGCGGCGTCGAAGCTGAAATCATCCTTGAGCGGTGTAACCGGCGCTTGCATGATGCCCTTGAGCGTGATTGATTTCTTACGCGCGGGCGTGGCCGCAGGTGAGGACATTACGTCATTGAGAATGGTCGACATATCCTGTTCCTATGGTTAATCGGCTCGCGTTGGCTGGTGCGCCTCATTCATCGCGTTGACCGGTTGTAGCGGAGACTGCCTGCTCCGAGAACTGCCGGCAGTCTACTGGGATTCCGGGCCGCGGAATAGCCTGCGACCACGAATTGGACCTGCGGCGGACCGTCACGCTGCGACCCTCACGAGCGCGCCGCACCGCCCGCCCGTAGCGGCTGCCTCAAGCGCGCGAGATCCGGCGCAACCGGGAGCCCCGGGCGCGAACCGATCAACTCGTAGTAGCGTGCGGCAAGCGCCAGGTCCTGGAGCGCTGTGCCGACCGACTTGAACGCGACCAATCCCGTTTGCGGGACGGCGATTGCACCCGTGACGATTTGCGCCAGCGTCGTGCGCTTGCCCTCCGCTATCGCGCCGCTTGCCACCGCCTGCCGCAGGTCACCCGCTTCCTCGAATGCGTGCAGCGAGTCCACCACGACCAGGCTCGCGTCGCGAAAGCAGCGCGCATCGGCCTCGGCGAACTGTGGGCGCGTGTTGCCCACCGCGCACAGCAGCCGGCACCGGTCGAGCCACTCCCCGCGCAGGACCGGTTCGCTGCTTCTGGAATTGCTCGCAGTCACGACCACGGTGCGGCCGCGTGCTGCCGCTTCCGCCGAAGCGACCGCGGTCACCGGAATGCCAAGCTTTGCCGACATCTCGCGCGCATAGGCTTCGCGATGCGCCGCCGTCGGGCTGTAGACCGCCGCTGACGCCACGCGGTATACCGACGCCAAGGCCTCCAGTTGCGTGCGCGCCTGGTTGCCGGAGCCGATCACGCCCACGGAAACCGGCCCTGACACCGGCACCTTGCGCGCGATCACGCCGCTCGCCGCTCCCGTCCGCAGATCCGTGATGAGCTGGCCGTCGAGCGCAGCGAGAAGTTCGCCGTCCTTCAGGCGATAAAGCGAAACGACATAGCGCACGCCAACGCCCTGGATCGTGTGGTAGGCCTTGGTGACCAGGTATCCCGCCTCCTGGTCCGCCGCCACCAATACACGCATCGAGCCGTTCTCGAAATCCGTGTTGAACTTCGGCGAGACAAGAGTCCTGCCTGCCGCCTCGTGGAACAGCGTCTTCTCCAGAAGATCGATGGCGTCCCGCATCGCGAGCACGCCCTGGAGCGCTTCGAACCCGAGCATTACCGCCATGTGAGAACTTTCACGCTTATTTCACCAGCCCGAGGTCGGCCATCGTGACCTTGGTATGGTTGTACTCGGTATCGAGGTACTTGGCAAAATCCTTGCTGCGCAGGAAATGTCCGGCCAGGTTGGTCGCGGCAAGCCGACCTTTCCATTCGTCCGTTTCCGCCATCCGCGCCAGCGTCTCCTCCCAGTATGCGACGTGCGCGGGCGAGATCCCCTTGACGCCGAAGACGGCGCGCCAGTTCGCGATCCCGTTTGCGTCTATCCCCTGTTCGCGCAGGGTGGGTACGTTCGCCACCGCGCCCGCCTGGCGCTGAGGCGCCGCGATAGCGAGCATGCGCGTGTTTCCTGCCTGTACTTGAGGCATGGCCGCACTCACCGACGAGACCACCGCGTGTATGTGTCCGCCGATCGTTGCCGTCATGGATTCGGCATTGGTCTTGAACACGACCACCTTCAACTTCCTGGGATCGAGGCCCGCTGATCGGACGGCTTGGGACAGCGCCAGATGATTGGGTCCGCCGCGGCTGACCATGCCGAACGCGATCGATTCCGGATCCGTCTTGAGACGATCGACCAGGTCCCGCATGTTCTTCACCGGTGAGTCCGCCTTCACCGTGATCACGCTGTGGTCGACAAGAAACAACGCGAGGGGGGTGAGATCGGAGTAATGCAGCTTGGTCAGCCCGGCGAGCTGGTTGGTGAAGACCGTCGCGGTCGCATACAGCAGGTAATGCGGATCCAGCGGGTGCTGGTTGAGGTAGACGAGGGCCAGCGTCTGGTTGCCGCCCGCTTTGTTCATCACCACGACCGGAACGGGGGTGAGCTTCTGCTCCTGCAAAATCTTCTGCATGAGGCGCGCCATCTGGTCATTGATGCCGGCGGCGGCGGTCGGCACGATGATTTCCACCGCCTTTTCCGGACGCCACGCCGACTGGCTCCATGCCGGCGCTGCGGCGAGCGCGGCAATCCACACCGCAGCCAGGGCCGCCCTGCGTGCTATGCGTGCGAATGTCATGTTTCCTCCTCGAGGTAATAACGTCTCAGCAGGCGGTGAGCCCGCCGTCCAGCACCAGAGTTTGCCCGGTAATGTACTCGGCCTGAGGGCTCGCGAGGTAGCACACCGCCTGCGCCACTTCCTCCACGCTGCAGAAGCGGCGCAGGGGTACCCGCTTCAGCGCCGATTCGAGATATTTCGGATCTGCGGTGGTCGCGGCCCGCGCAGGCGACATGCTTTCCACTCTTCCCGGCGCGATTGCGTTGACGCGAATGCCGTGCCCGGCCCACTCGATCGCGAGCATTCTTGTCATGTGGATGATTCCCGCCTTGGCGATGCCGTAGGTCGACCGCTCGGCCCGACCCACCAGACCGTGGGTGGAGGCGATGCTGATGATGCACCCCGGGCGTTTGCTGCCGATGAGGTGCCGGCCCATGTGCTGGGTCAGGAAGAAGGTTCCCGTGAGATTCGCGCCCATTACGGCATCCCATTCCGCAGGAGTTACTTCCAACGCGAGCTTGCGCAAGGGAACGCCGGCGTTATTCACCAATACGTCGAGCCTGCCGAAAGCGCCGATCACTTCGGACATTGCCTGTTCGATGCCGGAGTGCGAACGCACGTCGAGCGCGACCGGCACCGCAGCCGCGCCCGCCGCCTTGAGTGCCGCCGTGACGCCCGCGAGCTTTTCGGGGCGCGTCGAGGATACCGCAACGTCGAAGCCGTCGCGGGCAAGCGCCACGGCGACCGCAGCGCCGATTCCCTGCGACGCCCCGGTTACGAAGGCCGTTCGCCGGCGCCTGGCGTTTTCCGCCGTCATCTTGTCTCTACCAGCTGCGCGGCTCGGCGCGAAGCGCAGCGAGCGCACCCACTTCCGCCGCAAGCTCCGCGTATTCGATCTCGCTCAACGCCGCGTTGGGCGGGCGCAGCGCTCCGCAGTCGCGTCCCAGGGCGCGCATCGCCGCTTTCAAGCCCGCGAGGCCGGCCTTCTTCACGACCTGACGCAAAGCCGCGACTTCTTCCTGGCTCTGGCGCGCTTCGAAGTAGAGTTCCTTGCGGCACAGCTCGAAAAGCCCGCGCACCAGCGTCGGGGCGACCCCGGCAAGAGACGAAAACATGCTGGTTGCGCCGAGGGTTCCGGCCGAGACCATATATTCGCTTCCTGACAGCACCTGAAACTGCGGACGCACGCGCTGCGCGCTGGACGCGATGTTGACCATGAACTGCCAGTCGAGGCTCGCATCCACGACTCCGGCGAAGTTGTCGAGCCGGTCGATCAACTTGAGCACGAGATCCGTGGTGAGTTTCGTGCCGCCCATTTCTTCCGGCGTGTAGAAGACGAAGAACGGGATGCGCACTGACGAGCCGATCTGCGCGAAGTGCTCAAGCACCATCGCCGGCGGCGGTGTCCAGTAGTAGGGCGTGGTCGCGACGATGGCCGCAGCACCGACGTCCTGCGCGTGGCGCGCGCGTGCGACGGCGATGCCGGTACCCGAATCGCTTACATGCGCGATAACCGGCGCACGCCCCCGCGTCTGGCTCACCGCGAACTCGAGAAGCGCCCGCTGCTCGCCGTCGCCGAGGCTGACCGACTCGCCCACATGCATCGGTAGCGCCAGCGCCTGCGCGCCGTGGCGAAGATGAAACTCGATCAGCTTGCCGAAGGTGTCGAAATCGATGCTGTAGTCGCGCTTGAACGGCGTGACCGGCGTGTGCACAAGACCGGGTTGAAATATAGTCATGTTCATATTACTCGCTCGTTCATTGCCAGCCGTGAGGCTCGGTATCCAGGATGCCCAGCTCTTCGAGCTGGGTGCGAATGTAGCTCTGGCGTTCCTTGGAGGCGGTCGGCAACGGCGGCCGCGTGGGGCCGACCGGGCGCCCCATGATCACCATTCCGCCTTTCAGCGACGAAGGGTACTGGTCGCGGAAGAGATCCCACAGCCGCGCGAGCTTGTACTGAAGCGCGCGCGCCAGGGGCCAGTCGCCGGCAACGCAGGCATCATACAGCCGGGCGCAGAGATTGGGACAGATTGCCCCCGCGGAGGAATACGAGCCGGCGCCGCCGAGCGGCACGGACGGGGCCAGGAACTCCACACCTGCGATCAGCGCAAAGTCCGGCCGCAGCGTGAGCGCCACGCGTGATATTTCGAGAAACTTTTCGCTGTTGAAGCTCGCCTCCTTCATGCCCACGAAGTTGGGCAGCCGCTCGATCAAGCGCCGGGTGAGTTCTCCCGTGATTTCGACGCCGGACAGATAACTGGGAGAGTTGTAGGCAATGAGCGGGAGATCGATCGACGTGCCGAGCCGCACGAAGTAATCGTAGAGCGCGTCGGACGAGGGATTCCAGAAGTACGGGGTGATGGCAAGAATGGCGTCGGCGCCGGTCTTCTGGGCGTGGCGCGCCAGCTCCATCGTGTCTTCCACGGCGAGCGCGCTGACGTGGATCGACACGGGCACGCGCCCTGCGGTCACCTTCACCGCGGCTTCAGCAAAGAGCTTGCGCTCGGCGATCGTGAGGTTGAGCGACTCCGCCTTGTGGTGCGGCCACGCGATGGCGGTCGCGCCGGTGCGGACGTGAAACTCGACCAGCCGCTCGAAGGTGGGCAGGTCCGCACTGAAGTCTTCCTTCAGCGGTGTGACCGTGCTTTGCATGACGCCTTTAAGTTTGATCGACATAGTCCTCTTCCTGGATATGACTGTCATTCCCGTATGGACGGGAATCCAATTTCAGCGCACTACAGATTGGATGCCCGCCTCCTCGGGCACGACAACCTGGCCTGTTCGGATGGCAGCGCGGCTCGTTTACATCGTCCGTCTCGCGTCGTTGACGATTCGCCGCGCGGCATCGATGGTTTCTCCTGCGGTGAGTCCTGCTGGCCCCGCGCCTTGCGCCACCAGCGCGTCCGCCGCCGCGCCATGGAGATGGACGCCCGCATGCAGTGCGGTTTTCGGTTCGACGCCCTGTGCCAGGAGTGCGGCAATCAAGCCCGCCAGCACGTCGCCCATGCCGGCGCTCGCCATGCCGGGGTTGCCGGAGGTGTTGATGCCCCACGTGCCGTCGGGCGCGGCGCAGATGCTGCCGGCGCCTTTGAGCACCACATGGCTGTTCAGCTCTTGCGCGAGCCTGAGCGCGGCCGCAACGCGATCGTGTTGAATCTCGCGCGTGGCACAGCCGAGCAGCCGTGCGGCTTCGGCCGGGTGCGGGGTGAGCACGGTCGCGGCAGGGCGCTGCTGGAGCGTATGCTTGAGCGAGGCCGTTGCGCCGACGAGGTTCAAGCCGTCGGCATCGATCACCAGGGGTAGTGACGATTCCATGGCCCACTGGAGGTAGAACGCCGCATCGGGTGACTGGCCGAGCCCCGGGCCTGCTGCCAGCGCCGTCAGATGACCGAGCTTGAGCGCTTCGTCGGCGCTGCGCAGCATGAGTTCCGGTTGCGTCATATCCACGAGCGACGCCTCCCGCGCAATCAGGCCGAGATAGACGCGGCCAGTACCGAGCTTGAGCGCAGCGCGTCCCGCGAGCAGCGCCGCCCCGACCATGCCGTACGCGCCGCCGATGACGGCGAGGCTGCCAAAGTCGCCCTTATGGGTGTTGCGGCGGCGCGGGCGCAGCGCCTGTCCCAAAACGGCTTCGCCGATGATGACGCCTTGCGCGGGCTTGATCGCTGGTGCATCGATGCCCAGGGTTCCAATATGGAGCTCACCACAATGATCGGGGCCGTCGCACGTCAGGAGGCCCGGTTTCAGTGCGATAAACGTGATCGTGCAATCCGCACGTACGGCGCAGCCCATGACGCGGCCGGTGTCCGATTCGAGGCCGCTCGGAATGTCGACGGCGAGCTTCGGTGCGCGCATCGCGTTGATGGCGGCGATCAGGTCCGCATAGCGTCCAGTGGCCTCGCGCTGCAGCCCGATGCCGAATAATCCGTCGACGACAAGCCCCCAGTCCTTCCCTGCGGGAATGTGATCGACCGTCAGGCCGCCGGCTTGACGCCAGGCCGCGAGCGCCCCAGTGGTGTCACCCGAGAGCCTGGATTCGTCGCCCGTGAAAACCACCGTCACGTTGAACCACCATTGCTTCAAGTGCCGCGCGATGACGAAGGCATCGCCGCCATTGTTGCCGGGACCGGCGAGCACGAGGATGGGCCGGCCCGATTCGGGGGCGACCCCCCGGGCGAGTTCCGCCGCGGCCAACCCGGCCCGTTCCATGAGCGGGAGCGTGCCGGCAGCGGCCTCGATTTCGCGGATCTCGGCGGTGCGATAAATCGGCGTGTTATGAGTAATTCGACTCACCATGCGGTGTCGAGAATACATCCAAAAAACAAGGAACCGCCGATGAGCGCAGATGAACGCAGATAGGATCAAGAACCAAAGGCGGTTTCTCGCTTTCCATCGGCGTCTATCGGCGTGTATCTGCGGCTATTTGTTCTTTGTGGTTTCGAGACAAGTCTTAGTTTAGCTGAAAGTCAGCTGATTTTTAGGGTAAAATACGAATTTACCGAGTTCGATCCGGCATGTCGCAACTCATCAGGCTGCGCGGACGCAGCGCCCTTTCCGCTTTCCGTCGTCAGAAGCTCCTTCAGAACACCTCCACTGTTGCTTCCGGTCTCCGTATCGACGCCGAGTACTGGCATTTCGTGATGGTGAAGGGCGCGCTATCGGGATCTGAACGCGAACGGCTGGAGCGGATCCTCACCTATGGTCCGAGCGGCGCGCCGACGGTGACACGAGGCGCGTTGATGCTGGTGGTGCCGCGCGTAGGCACGATTTCCCCCTGGTCTTCGAAGGCGACCGACATCGCCCGGCATTGCGGCCTTGAAAAAGTCGAGCGCATCGAACGCGGAGTGGCGTACTGGATCGATGGCAATCTGTCAGGCGCCGACAAGGCCGGACTCGCGCCATTGGTTCACGACCGGATGACCGAGGCGGTGCTCGAGTCGTTAGACGACGCGGTAAAACTCTTCCAGCACTTCCAGCCACAGCAGCTGCAAGTGGTGAACGTGATGGAGGATGCCGTTACCGCGCTGGAGCGTGCGAACCGCAACATGGGGCTGGCCCTGTCCGAGGACGACATCGCGTACCTCGCCGAGCACTTCGCGCGCATGGGACGCGACCCGACCGATGTCGAGCTGATGATGTTCGCCCAGGCCAACTCCGAACACTGCCGCCACAAGATTTTCAACGCGGAGTGGGTGATCGACGACGAACCGCAGAGCCAAACGCTGTTTGGGATGATCCGTACCACGCACGAAAAGAACCCGCGCGGCACCGTCGTCGCCTATGCCGACAACTCTTCGGTCATCGAGGGTGCGCGGATCGAGCGCTTTTATCCGCAAGACGACGGGACGTACCGCTTCACCGAGGAGCTGGCGCATATCCTGATGAAGGTGGAAACGCATAACCATCCGACGGCGATTTCCCCCTTTCCCGGGGCGGCAACCGGCGCGGGCGGGGAGATCCGCGACGAAGGCGCGACCGGCCGCGGCGCAAAACCCAAGGCCGGGTTGACGGGATTCACCGTGTCCAACTTGCGGATTCCGGAGTTCGCGCAGCCCTGGGAGAAGACGAGCTGCGGCCGCCCCGGACGCATCGCCTCCGCCCTCCAGATCATGATCGAAGGCCCGATCGGTGGTGCGTCGTTCAATAACGAGTTCGGCCGTCCGAATCTCGCCGGCTATTTCCGGACCTTCGAGCAGCAGGTGGCGGGCGAGATGCGCGGCTACCACAAGCCCATCATGATCGCGGGCGGCCTCGGTAACATCGGCGCGGCGCAGACCCGCAAGCGCAAACCGGCAGCGGGTGCGCTGCTGATTCAACTCGGCGGCCCGGGCATGCTGATCGGCCTGGGCGGCGGCGCCGCCTCCAGCATGGATACCGGGGCCAACCTGGAAGACCTCGATTTCGATTCGGTGCAGCGCGGCAACGCCGAAATCCAGCGGCGCGCGCAGGAGGTGATCGATCGCTGCGCGGCGCTCGGGGCGGACAATCCCATCCTTTCCATTCACGATGTGGGCGCCGGCGGGCTGTCCAATGCGCTTCCGGAGTTGGTGCATTCGGCGCAGCGCGGCGGGCGTTTCGACCTGCGCCGGATCCCGAGCGAAGAACCCGGCATGTCCCCGCTGCAGATCTGGTGCAACGAAGCGCAGGAGCGCTATGTGCTCGCGATCGCACCGGAAAGTCTGGAACGGTTTTCCGCGATCTGCGAGCGCGAGCGCTGCCCGTTCGCGGTGATCGGGGAGGCGACCGCCGACGGTCGTCTCATCGTGGTCGATCCGGAATTCGGCAATAAACCGGTCGATATGGAACTGGCGGTGCTCCTCGGCAAGCCGCCGAAGATGACGCGCGATGTCGGTCATGTGCGGCGCGAACTGCCGCCGCTCGACACGAGCGGAATCGATCTCGCCGAGGCGGCCTATCGGGTGCTCCGGTTGCCGAGCGTGTCCGACAAGACCTTCCTCATCAGCATTGGCGATCGCACCGTCGGCGGGATGACCGCGCGCGACCAGATGGTGGGTCCGTGGCAGGTGCCGGTGGCCGACGTGGCGGTCACGCTGATGGGATTCGCGACTTATCGCGGCGAGGCGATGGCGATGGGGGAGCGCACGCCCCTCGCGCTCATCAACCCCGAAGCATCGGGGCGGATGGCGATAGGCGAGGCCATCACCAATATCGCTGCAGCTGCCATTGCCGAGCTGGGCGATATCAAGCTTTCGGCGAACTGGATGGCGGCGGCCGGTCATCCGGGCGAGGATGCCGCGCTTTACGACACGGTGCGCGCAGTGGCGCTCGATCTCTGTCCGCGTCTCGGCATCAGCATTCCGGTCGGCAAGGATTCGTTGTCGATGAAGACGACGTGGCAGGACAACGGTGGCAAGCGCGAAGTCACAGCGCCGCTGTCGCTCATTATTTCAGCCTTCGCACCGGTCGAGGATGTGCGGCGCACGCTGACGCCACAATTGCGTACCGACTGCGGCGATACCGCCCTGTTGCTGATCGACCTCGCCGCGGGGCGCTGCCGGTTGGGCGGCTCGGCGCTCGCCCAGGTCTACGGAGCGCTCGGCGCTGAGGCGCCCGATCTCGATGTGCCGGAACGGCTCAAGTCATTTTTCAATACCGTGCAGCGCCTGAACCGCGAAGGGCGAATCCTGGCTTACCACGACCGCTCGGATGGAGGGCTTTTCGCGGCGGTGTGCGAAATGATGTTTGCCGGGCGCTGCGGTGTGACGCTGGACATCGGCCGGGCGGCCGGGGACAGTTCGGCGCTCGAATTCCTGTTCACCGAGGAACTGGGTGCGCTGCTCCAGGTGCGACGCCATGATGCGCTCGCGGTCCGGGACGCATTTGCCGCTGCGGGTTTACAGGGCGCCTGCCGCGAGATCGGCACCGTGGAGAGCGGCGAGACGCTGTGCGTTCTCAGTTCGGGCAGCAAACTGCTCAGCGAATCCCGGGTAACACTAAATCGCGCCTGGTCGGAGACGACGTACCACCTGCAGCGGTTGCGCGACAATCCCGAGTGTGCGCAGCACGAGTACGACCGCATTCTCGATACCGGCGATCCCGGTATCACGCCGCGCCTTGCTTTCGATCCAGGGCAGGACGTGGCGGCGCCGTTCATCGCGGGCGGCGCGCGTCCGCGCGTGGCGGTCCTGCGGGAGCAGGGCGTGAACGGCCAGGTCGAGATGGCTGCCGCGTTCGACCGCGCCGGCTTCGATGCGGTCGACGTGCATATGACCGATATCATGGCGGGGCGCGCAAGTCTCGCCGACTTCAAGGGGTTTACGGCCTGCGGCGGGTTTTCTTACGGGGATGTGCTGGGCGCCGGAGAGGGGTGGGCCAAGTCGATCCTGTTCAACGCCCGGGCGCGCGACGAATTCGAGGCGTTCTTCCGGCGCTCCGACTCGTTCGCGCTCGGCGTGTGCAACGGTTGCCAGATGATGAGCAATCTCCACGAGCTGATCCCCGGCAGCGAACGCTGGCCGCATTTCGTCAGGAACCGGTCGGAGCAGTTCGAAGCGCGCTTTGCGCTGCTCGAGGTGCAGCGCTCGCCCTCGCTGTTCTTCGATGGAATGGCGGGCAGCCGCATCCCGATTGCGGTGGCGCACGGCGAAGGGTTTGCGGAATTTTCCGATGCCGCTGCACTCGCCGCAGCGCAGCCGCTCGTGACGCTGCGCTTCGTCGACAACCGCGGCAGGGCGACGGAAATCTACCCCTATAACCCGAACGGGTCGCCACACGGGATTACCGGACTCACGACTCCAGACGGACGTTTCACCATCCTGATGCCGCATCCGGAGCGCGTGTTTCGCACGGTGCTGAATTCATGGCATCCGGCCGAATGGGGCGAAGACGGGCCGTGGCTCCGGATGTTTCGCAACGCCCGGAAATGGTGCGGGTAAGCGGGAAGCAGTAAGGGGGATCGTAGCCCGGAAGGAGCGAAGCGGATTCCGACGCTTTTTTTGAGGGGCCTTCGTTCCCGCTTTTTTTGAGGGGCCTTCGTTCCCGCTTATTCCACTTTCGCCTTCGAGCGCAGGTCCGCCAGCACCTTCTGAATCATCTGCTGCTGCATGCTGCGTTCCAGATTCGACTTGACGGAAGCGAATTCGGGCGCTTTGAAGGGCCGTTCGTCGTCGAGGCGGATCACGTGCCAGCCGAAGTTCGACTGCACCGGGGCTTCGGTCATCTGTCCCTTCTTGAGTTTCGTGATCGCTTCGCCAAACGGTCTGACGTAGTTGCCGGGCACGCTCCAGTCGAGATCGCCGCCGCGCTCCTTGGAGCCGGTATCCTTCGAACGCTCGGCCGCCAGTTTCTCGAAGCTCGCTCCTTTCCTGATCTGGGCGATGATTTCCTTTGCTTCGTCCTCTTTTTCGACCAGGATGTGCCGCGCTTTGTATTCCTTGCCGCCGAGCTGCACCTTGATGCGTTCGTATTCCTTCTTGAGGGCGTCCTCGCCTACCGGGTTTTTCTGCAGGTAGTCCTGCACATAGGCGTTGACCAGGATATCCTGGCGGTTGATCTCGATCGCCGCCGCCACATCCGGTTTCTTGTTGAGCCCTTTCTTGATCGCCTCCTGCGCGATGATCTCCTGATTGATGAGCGCGTCCTTCACGCTGTTGCGCAGTTCCGGGGTGTCGGGTTGTCCCTGCGACAGGCGGCTTTTCACGCCGGCCTCGATCCGGGATTGCGGGATTTCCTTGCCATTGACCTTGACACCCTGCGCCTCTGCCGCAGTCGCGATCAGGGCGCTGAATGCCAGGACGGCTGCGAACTGCAGCAGGTAATTCAGCGGGTACATGTAATCATCCTTTCGTTGGGTAAATCAGATCTCATCGGGCGCGTAGGCCTTGATCGCGAGCGCGTGGATTTCGTTCTTCATCATCGCCCCCAGCGCGTCGTAGACCATGCGATGTCTTGCCTGGACCGGTTTGCCCGCGAATCGCCGCGAAACGATGGTGAGCCGATAGTGCCCGCCGCCCCCCTTGGCGCCTTCGTGGCCGACGTGCTTTTCGGACTCGTCGAGGATTTCGAGCGACTCCGGTTCCAGCGCCGCGAGCTTTGCCCGGATCTGTTGCGGGGTGGTCACTTCGGAAACCCTTTCCGGAACGGCCTCACCGTGACCTTCGACCACACGCCTGCGGCGACGTAGGGATCCGCATCGATCCAGGCCTGGGCCGCCTCCAGCGATTCGAATTCACCGATGATGATGCTGCCGGAGAAGCCAGCCGGGCCGGGATCAGGGCTGTCGATGGCCGGGCAGGGCCCGGATATCACGAGTCTCCCGGCGCTCTGCATTTCAGACATGCGTTCCATGTGCGCGGCGCGCGCCGTGGCCCGCTTTGGCAGCGATCCTGGAACATCATCGGTCACGATGGCATACAACATCACTTCATTTCCTTGTCCTGAACGTACTTGCCGAGCATCAGGGCCTGCAGCAGGACGAATATCAGCATCAGTCCGATGCCGCCGAACAACTTGAAATTGACCCACGCATCGGTCGAAAAATTGTAGGCGACAAAGAGGTTCAGCGCGCCCATCACGACGAAAAAAGCGATCCAGCTTGCCTGCAGCTTGGTCCATACCATGTCGGGCAACGTGACCTGCTTTTCCATCATGGTTCGGACCAGGTTTTTCTTGAAGATCAGTGCTCCGACAGCGAGCGCCGTACCGAACAACCAGTATAAAACAGTGGGTTTCCACTTGATGAACGTCTCGTCTCGCAGGAGCAGGGTCGCGCCGCCAAACACGACGATCACGCCCAGGCTGATCCACAGCATCTTCTCCACCTTGCGATGGCGCAGCCAGACCCATCCGATCTGCACGAAAGTCGCGCCGATCGCCACCGCTGTCGCGACGTAAATGTCGTAGAACTTGAACGCGGTGAAGAACAGAACGACAGGGAA
The DNA here is from genome assembly GCA_016202565.1 of Betaproteobacteria bacterium. Taxonomy (GTDB): domain Bacteria; phylum Pseudomonadota; class Gammaproteobacteria; order Burkholderiales; family SG8-41; genus DSOT01. Next base: position 16,656 of record JACQOK010000081.1, read on the forward strand.
GATATCGAACAGAAATTTCATGGATGGTGGAAGCCTGACTCCGTGAGCAATGCGTGAGGCGTCGGCCGAAGCCGCAAACCGGGAGCAAATGTCACATTATCGCGTTTTAATGTCGCGCCGTCCATTTGGCGAGGCGCTGCTGCATCATGGCGCGCACGTGAGGTTCGTAGACCTGCTTTTCCGCCTCACGCATTCCTTCCGCGAAGAAGGCGGCACAATCGTGCGGCAGGTTGCGCTCAAGCAGGTCATAGGCGGCGTCCATCAGTTCCGGGTGCTGGATGCGCGTGGCAATGATCGCGCAGTTGAAATGGAGGATGCGCCACGGCGCATCCGGAGCCGATGCGGGCGAGCCGTCCCTTGCCTGCGGTGCGGCGTGGTCGATGATGTCGTGTGCGAGGACGTAAAGGGGCGTCAGTGCATCCGGGGCGTGCAGCGCATTGGCGCGCCTGGCGAGGGCGTTGACCACAGGTTCGAGCAGGCGGATCTCGCCGCCCTGTTGCGCGATCCACTGCGCGAATTCGAGCGCGGGGTCCTCGATCGCGGGTTGCGCCCCGGCAAGGCCGAGCTGGTATGCCCATAACGAGAGATCGTAGATGCAGTCGAGCGCCTGCGTTCCGATTTCGGTGATCTCTTCGGGCGTCAGAGCACCGGCTGTGCCCGGATCGGCACAGATCTCGAAGCACTGGCTGAGCGCTTCCACCAGCAGCGGCGGGGTGACTTCTTCCTCGGGCGCGGGATTCGCATGCCGGAACGCCTCCACCACGCTGCCGGCTGCAGCGTCAAACGCGCGCTGGATTCCGGAGCTCATTCCTGGTCGAATTTCAGGGACGCGGAGTTGATGCAATACCTCAGGCCCGTCGGCTGCGGACCATCATCGAAGACGTGACCCAGATGCGCGTCGCAGCGGGCGCACAGCACTTCGGTGCGGCGCATGAAAAACGTCAGGTCCTCCTCGGTCATGACGTTTTGCGGGACCGACGGCTGCCAGAAGCTCGGCCAGCCGGTACCGGAGTCGAACTTGTGATCCGAACGGAACAGTTCGGCTCCGCAGCAAACGCAGCGGTAAACGCCGCGCTCGTGGTTGTCCCAATAGGCGCCACTGAACGCGCGCTCGGTGCCTTTCTGGCGCGCCACATGGAACTGCTCGGGCGTCAGCGTCTTTTTCCATTCGCTGTCCGGTTTGACCACTTTCTCCGTCATGCGCGCCTCCATGGGCTCTTAGGAAACGGCCCTGGTACAAAGTTCCACGCTCGTTCGGGTAATGGGTAATGAGTAATGAGTAATGGGTAATGGGTAAACACACCCATCACCCATCACCCGACAGCACCTTGCCGGGATTCATGATGCCGCGCGGATCGAGAGCATGTTTCAGCGTGAGCATGAGCTCGATCTCGACCGGGCTCTTATAGCGCCTCATTTCGTCGAGTTTCGCGAGCCCGATGCCATGCTCGGCGCTGAAGCTGCCGTGATGGCGTTGCACGATGTCATAGACCACAACGGTCACGTCACGGGCTTCGCGCGCAGCGGCGTCATTGCGCTTGCGACCCGGAACGAACGCATTGTAATGCAGGTTGCCGTCGCCAAGATGTCCGAAGCAGATGATATTGACTCCTGGAAAGCGCCCAACGAGCGCGGATCGGGCCTCGCGGATGAATTCGGGAATCTTGCTCACGGCGACTGCAATATCGTGGCGGTAGAGCATGTCCGCTTCGGCGCGCGCCGCCTCGGGAATCGACTCGCGCATGCGCCACAGCGCCCGGGACTGTGCTTCGTTTTCGGCGATGACCGCATCCAGCACCAACGCGTTCTCGATGGCCGCTTCCAACGCGACCTCCAGTTCCCGGCGCAGGGCGTGGCCCGGGTGCGAGTCGCTCAACTCTGCGAGCACATACCAATCGTGCGCCTTCGGCAGCGGATCGCGCGCTCCGGGAATGTGGTGCAGCACGAGATCCAGGCAATTGCGGGAAACGAGTTCAAACGCGGTCACGCGGTCGCCGCAATGGCGCCGCAGCAACGAGAGAAACTCGAGCGCGGCTTCCGGGTGCGGCACGGCGGTCCAGGTGGTGGCTGTCGCGGCCGGGCGCGGATACAGTTTCAGTATCGCCGCGGTAATGACGCCGAGCGTGCCTTCGGCGCCGATGAACAGGTGCTTCAGATCGTAACCGGTGTTGTCCTTGCGCAGCCCGCGCAGTCCGTTCCAGATACGTCCGTCGGGGAGGACGACTTCCAGTCCCAGCACGAGATCGCGGGTGTTGCCGTAGCGCAGGACATTCACGCCCCCGGCATTGGTCGAGAGATTGCCGCCGATCTGGCAACTGCCTTCAGCGCCGAGGCTCAACGGAAAGAAGCGGTCGGCTTCAGCGGCCGCCTGCTGGATGTTCGCGAGTACGCAGCCGGCCTCCACGGTCATCGTGTTGTTGAGTGCATCGACTTCGAGCACGCGGTTCATGCGTGCGAGCGAGAGGACGATTTCACGCCCGGTGGCGTGCGGCACGGACGCGCCGCACATGCCGGTATTGCCCCCTTGCGGCACCAACGGCGTGCCGCTCTCGGCGCAGAGTTCCACCACCGCCGCGACCTGCCCGGTGCTCGCCGGGCGCACGACCGCGGGCGAGGCGCCGCGGTAGATGCCGCGCCAGTCGACAACGTAGGGTTCGAGATCGCGTGGATCGGTGAGCAGGCCCTGCGGGCCGACGATCGCCGCGATGCGCTCGATAATGGCGTGAGTTGTCATGACCTTGGCAAAACGATTATATCCGGATAAAGGCGGAACGCCTGAATCGCGAGGGTCGCCAAGAGCGGAACCCCGTGCCGATCGCACCTTCCAAAAAACAGGCCGGCATCTTGTGAATGCCGGCCTGCGCGGGAAGCGGCACCGGGTGGGTGCCGCCGTATCCATCTCTGCGCGAGCAATTAACTCCATGCTTGCGCCACGAACCTCCCCTCCCCTGCGTCAGCGGGGGAGGGGCGGGGGTGGGGGCTGATTCACGCCGCGAGCAGCTCCCGCAGAACCAGCGCAGCTTGACTGCGCTCGTACACCTGCAGCAGCCGTGCGTCTTACGCGGCTAACAGCTCGCGTAAGACGTACGGCAGAATACCGCCGTGCCGGTAGTAGTCCACTTCGATCGGCGTATCGATGCGCAGCCGCAGCGCCACCTTGTCGGTCTGGCCGTTCTTGCGGTGCACGACCATGGTGACGTCCTGCATCGGCGTGATGCCGTTTTCGATGCCCTGGATATCGATGGTTTCCGAACCGTCGATCTTCAGCGACTGCACGCTCGCGGCGTCCTTGAACTGCAGCGGGAGCACGCCCATGAACACCAGATTGGCGCGGTGAATGCGCTCGAAGTTGCGGACGATCACGGCCTTGACGCCGAGCAGTTGCGGACCCTTCGCCGCCCAGTCGCGCGAGGAGCCTTGACCGTACTCGTCGCCGCCGAACACCACCGATGGCACGCCTTCCTTCTGGTAGCGCATTGCCGCTTCATAGATCGGCATCTGTTCGCCGGACGGATGGTGGATGGTGATGCCGCCTTCGGTCCCGGGAACCATCAGGTTCTTGATGCGCACGTTGGCGAACGTGCCGCGCATCATGACTTCGTGGTTGCCGCGGCGCGCGCCGTAGGTGTTGAAATCGGCGATCGACACGCCGTGCGCCTGCAGATACTTGCCGGCCGGCGTGGTGGCACGGATGCCGCCTGCCGGGCTGATATGGTCGGTCGTAATGGAATCGCCGAAGATGCCGAGCACGCGCGCGCCGTTGACCTCGGAAACCTTGCCTGGCTGCATGGAGAAGCCGTCAAAGTACGGGGGGAGCCGCACGTAGGTCGATTTTTCGTCCCACTGGTAGAGCGCGCCCACCGAGGACGGTATCTCGTCCCACATCGGGTTGCCTTCACCGAACGCCGAGAAGAGCTTGCGGTACATCTCGGGATCGGTGGCGTGCTTCATGACCGCGCCGATGTCCTGGGTCGAGGGCCAGATATCCTTGAGATAGACCTGCTTCCCATCCTTACCCGTGCCGATCGGGTCTTTCGACATGTCGATGTTGACCGTGCCGGCGAGACCGAAAGCGACGACGAGCGGCGGGCTCATCAGGAAATTCGCCTTGATGTTCTGGTGAATGCGCGCCTCGAAGTTACGGTTTCCCGACAGCACGGCCGCGGCCACGATGTCGTTCTTGCTCACCGCTTCGTCGATGTCTGGATCGAGCGGTCCGGAGTTGCCGATGCAGGTCGTGCAGCCGTAGCCCGCGACGTAATAGCCGAGCTGCTCGAGGTAAGTCAGCAGTCCCGCGTTCTTGAGATATTCGGTCACGGCGAGCGAGCCGGGTCCCAGCGAAGTTTTCACCCGCGGATGGGGCTTGAGGCCGCGCTCGACGGCTTTCTTGGCGAGCAGCCCCGCCCCCAGCAGCACGCCGGGGTTGGAAGTGTTGGTGCATGAAGTGATCGCGGAGATCAGCACGTCAGCGTGCCCGACATCGATCGTGCCGGTGGCCGCGCCGCGCACGACGTCCGGGGTGGGACGGTTGTCCACCATCTCGACGGCATTCATCGCCGCACCCGGGGTCACGTTGTTCTGCGCGCCGCCACCGCCCTGCGCGCCCCGCGACGCGCCGAGCTTCACCTCGACACGCTTGCCTATTTCATTGCCCTTGCCGTAGCCGCCTTCGGCAAAGGGCTTGGCCATGAGTTCGGCGAACTTGCTTTTGAGTTCCGGCAAGTCGAGCCGGTCATGCGGCCGGCGCGGGCCGGATACGGCGGGCTTGACCGAACCGAGATCGAGTTCGACGACATCGCTGTAGTCGATATCGCCTTTCTTCGGTATGCCGTACATGCCCTGGGCCGCGTAATAGGCCTTGACCGCCGGCACGATGTCGCCGCGGCCCGTCATGCGCAGGAACTCGCAGGACACGTCGTCGACCGGGAAGTAGCCGCAGGTGGCCCCGTATTCCGGCGACATGTTGCCGATGGTCGCGCGGTCCGGCACCGGCAGCGAGGCTGCGCCTTCGCCGAAGAACTCCACGAACTTGCCGACCACTTTCTTTTCGCGCAGCAGTTGCACGATTTTCAGCACGAGATCGGTGGCGGTCACACCGTCAGCGAGCCGGCCCGTGAGATGCACGCCAACCACGTCGGGCTCGAGGAAGTACATCGGTTGGCCGAGCATGGCGGCTTCGGCCTCGATGCCGCCCACCCCCCAGCCGAGCACGCCGAGACCGTTGACCATGGTGGTGTGCGAGTCGATGCCGACCAGGCTGTCGGGATAGAACATGTCGCCCTTTTGCCACACGACCCGGGAGACGTATTCGAGGTTGATCTGATGGCAGATGCCGTTGCCCGGCGGGATGATGTGGAAGGTCTTGAACGC
>JACQOK010000095.1 GCA_016202565.1 Betaproteobacteria bacterium
GGTCCTGCGCTGGCTGCACTGCTTGGCGGCGAGGTTCCGCTCATGTTTCCCAACATGCCTGGAACGATTGGGCATGTGCAGGCAGGGAGACTGCGGGTGCTGGCTGTAAACAGTGCCCAGCGCTCACCGTTGTTACCTGATGTGCCTACAGTGGCAGAAGCGGCCGTTCCGGGCTACGAGGCGAGCACCTGGTTCGGCGTGCTCGCGCCGGCGGGTACTCCAAAAAACGTTGTCAGCAAACTCAATACGGAGATCGCGCAGGCGCTGAAAGCGCCGGAGATGGTGGATGCCCTCAACAGAGAGGGAGCGGTCGCCGTCGGTGGGTCACCGGAGCAGTTTGGCGCCTTTATCAGGGCCGAGATCGAGAAGTGGGGCAAAGTGGTGCGGGCGTCCGGAGCGCGCGTTGATTGAGTACCGCCCGTTACGCAGCCTGATTGTCCGTGGCGTACCCGTCCGAGACAATCCGGGAAAGCTAAACCATGTCATTGGATTTGCGATAATCATCAGGGCAGGACGCCGGTAAGCCTCGCGTCGCAGCCGGCGATATGCGTCGTGTCGTTCCCACCCCCGATTAATGCATTCGAGGACAAGCCTGCACGGGAATGACAAGCTGCAGAAGTTCAGGGTCGGCCATTCAACGCGAGGAGGAGTGAGCAGGAGAGCCCGGGCCTTGTATTCCTTGCCTCGCATGTCACGTTTCACACATCACGTTTTCCTTCCCTCAAGTTCTGGTCGTCCCGTCGGCTCGATTGCTTTTTCTGGGATAATGGTTCCTCATATCATTCATCATTCATCGATCATCGTTCAAATCGTGCGTATTGGTCTCTTTGTCACCTGCTTGGTCGATTTGATCCGGCCACACATCGGCTTCGCGGCTTTGAAACTGCTCGAGGCCGCGGGCTGCGAGGTGGTCGTGCCGCAGCGGCAGACGTGCTGCGGCCAGCCCGGCTATAACTCGGGCGACCGCAAGTCGGCGCTCGCGCTGGCGCGCAAAGTGCTCGCGGAATTCGAAACATGCGATTACGTGGTTGCGCCGTCGGGCTCCTGCGCCGGCATGATCCGCACGCATTATCCGGATCTCTTTTCCGATCAGCCGGCCGAGCTTGAGCGCGCGAAGCGGCTGTGCGATCGCACCTACGAGCTGACCGATTTCCTGGTCAACGTCGGCAAGCTCGAGCGTGTGCCGGGCACGTTCAACGGTGAAGTGACGTATCACGATTCGTGCTCGGGGCTGCGTGAGCTCGGCGTCAAGAGCCAGCCCCGTTCGCTGCTGGCCAAGGTGCCGGGGCTCAAGCTGAAGGAGATGGACGAAGCGGAAATCTGCTGCGGCTTCGGCGGCGCGTTCGCCCTCAAGTTTGGCGAGATCTCCACGCACATCGCCGACCGCAAGTGCGACAACATTGCCGCGGCGGGCGTCGATGCCGTCGTGCTCGGCGATCTCGGTTGCATGCTCAACATCGAAGGGCGCCTCAGGCGCCGGGGCGACATGAAAACGAAGGTGCTGCATATCGCCGAAGTGCTGGCGGGGGACTCTGAAGGATGAAGGCGCAAGGATGAAGGACGTAGCCCGGAAGGAACAAAGCGGATTCCGGGAACGCGGTTTTTTTGGGGGGCCTTCGTTTCCGCTTCCTAACCTCCCGGATTTCATTTCATTCCATCCGGGCTACGTTTGCTCTGAAGGATGAAGGCGGAAGGCGTCATGTCAAAGAAGCGCAAATGAGATGAAGATCGCGGTGATGGGATCGGGCGGTGTGGGCGGCTATTTCGGCGCGCGCCTCGCGCAGTCCGGGTGCGAGGTGTCGTTCATCGCCCGCGGCGCGCATCTCGCGGCGATGAAGGAACACGGATTGAAGATCGAAAGCAGGCTCGGCGATATCCACCTTCCCTCCGTGCGCGTGACGGATGATCCGCGCACGCTCGACCCCGTGGATCTCGTGCTTTTTTCGGTAAAGCTGTGGGACACCGAAGCCGCCGCGCGCTCGCTTGCGCCCCTCGTTGGCCCCGACACCGGTATCGTGTCGTTCCAGAACGGCGTGCAGAAAGACGACATCCTGAAGCGCCTATGCGGCGAGAAGGCGGTGATGGGCGGCGTGGGCTACATCGCCACGGCGATCGCGCGGCCCGGCGTGATCAGGCATACCGGCACCATGCAAAGGCTGCTTTTTGGCGAATACGATGGCCGGCGTTCGGCACGCGCCGAGGCCTTCCTGGCGGCATGCCGCCGCGCCGGCATTGATGCCGAGTTGAGCGCCGACATCCGCCGCGAGGTCTGGGAGAAGTTCGTGTTCCTGGTGGGGCTCTCGGGCACCACCGCGACCATGCGCCTGCCGATCGGCCCGATTCGCGAAAATCCACGGACGCGCGCGTTCCTGTTCGATCTCATGCAGGAAGCGGTCGCCGTCGGGCGGGCGCACGGTGTGGCGCTCGCCGAAGACTACGCCGAGAAACGCCTGGCGTTCTGCGACGGCCTGCCGCCGGATATGACGTCCTCGCTGCACCACGACCTCGAGCGCGGCAACCCGCTCGAAGTGGAATGGTTGAGCGGCGGTGTGGTGCATCTCGGCCAACAGGTCGGGGTGCCCACGCCCGCCAATCGCGCAGTCTGGGATATCCTTGCGCTGCACGCCGCGGGTCGCATGCGGGGTTGACATGGGCGCGCCGCAGCTCACCATTCGCACCATCCGGGCCGTCGGTGTCGAAGTGCCGATGACCTATCCGCTGGGAACCAGCGCGGCGACGGTGCGGGCGGCGCCGCTGCTGCTGATCGATCTCGAAACCGAGCAAGGCGTCACGGGGCGTTCGTACCTCTTCTGCTATCTGCCCGCGGCGGCGCCCGCGATCGCCGGCCTGCTCGGTGAAGTGGAACGCGCGGTCAAGGGCGATCGCGTCGCCCCGGTCGAGCTGTGGGCTAAACTTTCGAAGCGCTTCACGCTGATCGGCGTGCAGGGCATCGTGCGCATGGCGCTGGCCGGACTCGATATCGCATGCTGGGACGCACTCGCCATCGCCGCCGGCTTGCCCCTCGTATCGTACCTCGGCGGTACGCCACAACCGATTCCCGCCTACAACAGTTGCGGACTGGGCTTGATGGCGCCCCAGGCGGCAGCGGATGAAGCCGAGAAACTGCTCGCGGGCGGCTTTCGCGCGGTCAAGCTGCGGCTGGGATATCCCACGCTCGAAGCCGATCTTGCCGCCGTGCGCGCGGTGCGCAGGCGCCTGCCCGAGGACATCGCCATGATGGTCGATTTCAACCAGGCGCTCACCGTCGCGGAGGCGCTCCGGCGCGGGCGGGCACTCGATGGCGAGGGCGTCTACTGGATCGAGGAGCCGATCCGGCATGACGACTATAGCGGTGCGGCGGTGCTCGCGCGCGAGCTGGCGACGCCGATCCAGATCGGCGAGAACTTTTCCGGGCCGCGCGCCATGGCCGAAGCGCTGGCCGCTGGCGCCTGCGACTACGTCATGCCCGATCTCGAGCGCATTGGCGGTGTTACCGGCTGGCAGCGCGCCGCAGGACTCGCCGCAGCACGTGACATCGAAATGTCTTCGCATCTTTTTCCGGAACTGAGCGCGCATCTGCTGGCGGTGACGCCGACGCGTCATTGGCTCGAATACGTCGATTGGGCGAATTCGATATTGGCGGATCCGCTGCGCATCGTCGACGGCAAGGCGGTCATTCCTGATCGTCCGGGCAACGGACTCGCCTGGAACGACGGCGCAGTGGCGCGTTACCGTATAGTGTGATCAACCGCCAAGACGCCAAGACCGCCAAGAAATGCGTACTTCAAAAAGCATAGAATACGTGAGGAAAACTTTGGTCGCACAGCTCATTTGTCGGCATTATCCGCGCATTGCTTGGTCGAAAATAGTTCTTACTTTTTTTTTGGCGTCCTTGGCGTCCTTGGCGTCTTGGCGGTAAATAGGATTCTTATGCAAGTCGCTTCCATGCACTTCAAGGCGCGCGCCGGCGGGAAACTTGCCGACGTCAAACTCCAGGCGGCGCTCAAGAAGCTGCAGGGCAACTTCGTCCGCGGCCGTGCCGAGCGCGTCGCCGAACTCGACAACTTCGAAGCGATCCGCGAAGCAGGCGCGGCGATCCGCGAGCGGGCACTGGTCCATCTCGATCTCTATCTCGAGGCGTTCGAGAGGAATGCCACCGCGCGCGGCGCAGTCGTGCACTGGGCCGAGACCGCAGCGGAGGCGAACCGCCTGGTATGCGAACTCGCGGCCAGGTACGGGGTGCGCAAGGCTGCGAAGTCGAAATCGATGGTGAGCGAGGAGTGCGGACTGAACGAGGCGCTCGAAGCAGCGGGCGTCGAAGTGGTCGAGACCGACCTCGGCGAGTATATCCTCCAGCTCGCGCAGGAACCCCCGTCGCACATCGTGGCGCCGGTGGTGCACAAGAGCAAGGACGAAGTTTCGGACCTGTTCGAGGAAAAGCACCGGCAGCCGCGCAAGACCGGCATTGCGGAACTTACCCGGGAAGCGCGCGAGATGCTGCGGCCGCACTTCCTGTCCGCCGACATGGGCATCTCCGGAGCAAATTTCATCGTCGCCGAGACCGGTTCCACCCTGATCGTGACCAACGAAGGCAACGGGCGCATGGTGACCACGCTGCCGCGCGTGCATGTCGCGATCACCGGCATCGAGAAAGTGGTGCCGACGCTGGAGGACGTGAGCACGCTGCTGCGGCTGCTGCCGCGGCACGGCACCGGGCAGACGATTACCAACTATGTTTCGATCACGACGGGGGTCAGGAGCGAAGATGAACTCGAGGGGCCCGGGCACTTCCACGTGATCCTGGTCGATGCCGGGCGCACGCGGCTCATCGGCAGCGACCTGCAGCCAATGCTCCGCTGTATCCGCTGCGGCGCATGCATGAATCATTGCCCGGTCTACCAGAGCGTCGGCGGCCACGCCTACGGGTGGGTGTATCCGGGCCCCATGGGCTCGATTCTGACGCCCATGTATGCCGGGCTCGAGAACGCGCTCGATCTGCCGAACGCCTCCACTTTCTGCAACCAGTGCGGTGTGGTATGTCCGGTCAAGATTCCGCTGCCGGACCTGATGCGCAAGCTCCGCGAACGGCAATTCGAGCAGCGACTCAAACCATGGAGCGAGAGGCTCGGCCTCAGAATGTGGGGGTGGATCGCGCAGCGCCCGGCCCTGTATGCGATGAGCGCCCGGATCGGGGCGCGGCTCCTCGCCTGGATGGGCGGGGCCGGCAAATTGATTCACAATCTGCCTTTCGGCGGCGGGTGGACCAACGGACGGGATTTCCCGGCCCCGCAGGGAAAGACGTTTCGGGAACTCTACGCAGCAGGAAAAGCAGTGATGAGTGACGAATGACGCTTTCGCGCCCCTGGCGCACGAGGTGGTAACAGGAGATCAGGATGAACAAGCCCGGTGATATTCAATCCATCGAGACCGTGTCGTTGTGGGTGAACGGCAGGAAACAGGCGGCGGCGAGCAGCCGCGCGGGAGACGTGACGAACCCCGCCACCGGTGCGGTGA
>JACQOK010000093.1 GCA_016202565.1 Betaproteobacteria bacterium
CCTCGACGCCGCTCGGGACAGGCTACGTTAAACGGAGTCGAGACGCGGACAGCTTCCTGGTCAAAGAGTTAGCACGCTTCGACCCTTCGACTGCGCTCAGGACAGGCTTCGGGCCTTCGGCGCTACGCTCAGCGCGAACGGAGAATTTCAACAAACTGTTAGGTGAAAATGCCAACACGGTCGCTGTGCGAAACGTATTTTGATTTCATCGGTGTCCATCGGCGCTCATCTGCGGCTAGACGTTCTTTCGGCGAACTGGCCTATTCGGAGTCGTAGCCCGGCTGCACACGCGCATCGATCACGCACACGCCGCCCCCGCGCACCGTCTCGATCCCCTGTTCGATCGCCGGCTGCACGTCGGCGACGCGCGTGACGGGACCGATGCCGACGGCACCTTGGGCACGTGCCATGGCGGCCAGATCGATGTCAGGCTCGCTGATGCGCTGACCGATCCAGCGATTCTCCGGCGGACGGCCGCGCGCGTTCGCGACGCGCTCCTGATGCGCCTCGTCGTTGAAAAACGATCGATTGTTGCAGACGATCATCAGGCACGGAATCCGGTAATGCGTGGCCGTCCATACTGCGGTGTTGCTCATCAGGAAATCCCCGTCACCCAGGAGCCCGATGGGAATGCGTCCGCTGTCCTTGAGAGCCAGCGCGGCGCCGACCGTGATGCCCGGGCCGGAACCGACACCCGCGCCCCCGTCGTAGCCGATGTAATCGAGCGGATGCCGGAAGTGCGTGTAGGCGCCGTTCCAGCCGAGCGGCAGGCGCGTGAGGCAGACCTCGATTCCACGAGTGGCGGTATTGAGCGCGTGTGCGACACCGCCCAGCGTCAGCGGGTCGGTGGATGCCGCAAGCGGCTCCGCCGCCGGCTCCGGCACGCTTGCCGCGCGCGGCCTCACTGCTTCGAGCAGCAGCGGCACGGCTGCGTCCGGCTCGCACATGAGGTACACGTCCATCGGCGGCAGGCCCTGATAATCCATGCTCCAGCCGCGATGGCTGTGCGCATCGCACGAAACCTGAACGATCTTCGCCGTCACCGGCCTTGTGCCATAAGCCTGCTTGAGCGTGCCTGCGAGATCCAGACAGTCGAGCGAGAGGATGACGTCCGCCTCGGCGAGCACCTTCTGTCCGGCAGCGGGCAATCGGTTCGAGGGCGGTGCAGCGTGCAGGCGGTGATCGGTCGGAAACGCTGCGGCGAGCTTGATATTGGTGAGCACGCGCACGTTGAGCTTTTCGGCGAGCGCAATGCGGGCCTTCCACGCCTCGAGGCTGCGCGAACAGCGTCCGGCAAGCATGACCGGACCCTTCGCTTCGGAAAGCAGTTTCGCCGCGGCAGCCACTGCTTCCGGCGCCGGCCTGACCGCCGGCGGGGCGGCGTAGCGCGTCACGTCCGGCAGCGCCGGCATCGGTCCGATCTTGCTCTCCTGCAACGTGACGTCGAGGTTGAGGTAGACCGGACCGTACGGCGCGGTTTGTGCGATCTGCGCCGCCCGCAATAAGGCTTCCATCGCCGCCGCGACCGATCCAGGCTGATTGTCCCACTTGGTGTAATTGCGGATGAGCGCGCCCTGGTCGGCGCAGGTGTGAATCCAGTCGATCCACGGCCGGCGTTTCGCGGCATCCCACGGTCCCGTCGCGCCCATGATCAATACCGGCGCGCGGTCGCACCAGGCATTGAAAATCGGCATCGCGGCGTGCATCAGCCCGACGTTGGAGTGCAGCCCCGCCGCCATCATGCGGCCGGACACTTTCCAGTAGCCGTGCGCGATGCTCACGGCGTTCTCATCGTGGAGCGATAGCAGCATCTGCGGCGCACGGTTGCCGAGGTAGTTGACGATGCTGTCGTGCAGCCCGCGGTAGCTTGCGCCCGGGTTGAGCGCGATGTACGGGATGTCCAGGCCTCGCAGCACCGCGGCAACCGCGTCGCGGCCCCAGAATTCCTCGCTCTCCCGGGAGCGCACCGGCGTGTCGTGCACGATTGTGCTGGTGATGCTTTCCTTGGCTTTCATCTCCTCTCCTCAGCGCCCGTCACAGAAAGACCCAAGCAGGCAGCCGCCGATGAACGCCGATGGACGCAGATAAAACCAATTCCATGAATGTTTTCCGATTTTGATTTTCATCGGCGTTTATCTGCGTTTATCTGCGGCTAATATTTCTTGATTCTGTCACGTGCTGTTAATCGACTCGTGCGCCGGACTGCTTGATGACTCGCGCC
>JACQOK010000085.1 GCA_016202565.1 Betaproteobacteria bacterium
ACCGCCGCGGCGATCCTCAACGCGATCCACATCGCGGTCGGCGTGCGCATCACGTCACTGCCTGCTACCGCGGAGAATGTGCTGGCGGCAATCAAGGCGAAGCCCGAGCAAACGCCGAGGATTTCAGCAGAAACGACGAATGATGAAAGATGAACAAGGACCGGTGGTTTTTCATTCATCGGTCCACGTTCCACGTTCATCGTTGAGTTTGGTGCCGGGAGAGGGGGTCGAACCCTCACGGTATTTGGTGATTTTAGCTTCGGCATAACCTGCGGACAGGTTAGCCTTCGCTGAAATCCCGCGCACTACCGTGAGGCAGCGTGGAGCACTGGTGCCGGGAGAGGGGGTCGAACCCTCACGGTATTGCTACCGCGGGATTTTGAGTCCCGTGCGTCTGCCGATTCCGCCATCCCGGCAAGGAATGCGGATTATGCCGCATTCCTTTACGACCAACAATGAGCGGGCAAGCGATCCACGACCCGCATCGGGGCGTCAGCTCGTGAGAGCGGGAGGTCGTGAAAGTGCGGTGATAGAGGCCCTCTCCCGATCTCCCGACCTTCCCACTCACGTTTTTTTTTGTGCCGCTTTCGTATAATCGCGGCGATGCGCCTCGATGATTTCAACTACGCGCTGCCTCAGGAGTTGATCGCGCAGTTTCCAGCGCCGCATCGCACCACGAGCCGCCTGCTGCATCTCGACAGCAGGACCGGCGCGGTGAGCGACCGGCGGTTCCAGGAGATCGTGGACCTGATCGCGCCCGGTGACGTGATGGTGTTCAACGACACGCGGGTCATCAAGGCGCGGTTGACAGGGCGCAAGAAAACCGGCGGCCGGGTCGAAGTCCTGGTGGAGCGCGTGCTCGCCGGAAATCAGGCTCTTGCCCAGATACGGGCGAGCCATCCGCCGCGCGAAGGCGGTATGCTGATTCTGGCCGACGCGATCGAAGCTACGGTGATCGAGCGGCGCGGCGAGTTCTTTCAACTGCGCTTCGAGAATTGCAGCGATGTGTTCGGGCTTCTGGAACGTTACGGCGCGGTGCCGCTACCGCCGTACATCGAGCACGCTCCGGTCGCGGCCGACGAGGAACGCTACCAGACGGTTTACGCGCGCGAGCCCGGCGCGGTTGCCGCGCCGACCGCGGGGTTGCACTTCGACGAACCGTTGCTTGCGGAACTGCGCCGCCGTGGCGTCGAAACCGCTTATCTCACGTTGCACGTCGGCGCCGGCACGTTTCAGCCGGTGCGGGTCCAGAACCTCGCCGAGCATGAGATGCACGGCGAGTGGTATCACGTGTCCCAGGAAACGGTGGACGCGGTACGGCGCGCCCGGGCGGCGGGCGGGCGTGTACTCGCGGTGGGCACGACGAGCCTCCGCGCGCTCGAGACGGCAGCGGCAAGCGGCGAGTTGAAGGCGGGTTACGGCGAGACCAAGCTCTTCGTCGTTCCCGGCTACGAATTCAGGATCGTCGAACGGCTTCTCACCAATTTCCATCTGCCGAAGTCGACGCTGCTGATGCTGGTTTCGGCGTTCGGCGGCATGGATAATATCCGTCACGCCTACCGCCATGCGATCGCCAAACGCTACCGGTTCTTCAGTTACGGCGACGCGATGCTGATTGAAAGGCAGAATAGGCCAAGAAATTCCTGATGGCTATCCGATGAGCAGACAACAACCTGAAACTCGCAACCGTTACGCCCACTTCGTCACGATCACGACGCGCTGGATGGACAACGATGTCTACAGCCACCTGAACAACGTCGTGTACTACTCGTTTTTCGACACGGCGGTCAACGAATACATGGTCAGAGCGGGGGTGCTCGATATCCAGGCGAGCCCGGTGATCTGCCTGGTGGTCGAAACCCGCTGCCAGTACTTCAGCCCGATTTCGTTTCCCGACACGGTGCACTGCGGGCTGCGTGTCGCCCATTTGGGCACGAGCAGCGTGCGCTTCGATATCGGCATATTCCGGAACGATGATGACACGGCGGCCGCGCAGGGCTATTTCGTCCATGTCGCCTGCGATCGCGACACCCAGCGCCCGGTGCCCATGCCGGCCGACATGCGCGCGGCGCTCGAGAAGCTGCGCGTGGGAACCGCGTGAGCGCGAGAGCAATGGAGTTTCGCGTTCTGTCGAGCGACGGTGCGGCGCGGCGCGGGATTCTGAAACTCGCGCACGGCGAGGTCGACACCCCGGCCTTCATGCCGGTCGGCACCTATGGCACGGTCAAGGCGATGAGTCCGGCGGAACTCGCCGATCTCGGCGCGCAGATCGTTCTCGGCAACACCTTTCACCTGTGGCTGCGTCCCGGGCTCGAGGTCATCGCCGCGCACGGCGGGCTGCACCGGTTCATGGGGTGGCACGGCCCGATTCTTACCGATTCCGGCGGGTTCCAGGTGTGGAGCCTCGGACCGCTGCGCAAGATCAGCGAGGAGGGCGTCAGGTTTCAGTCACCGGTCAACGGAGATCCCTGCTTTCTCTCCCCGGAAGAGTCGATGCGCATCCAGCGCGTGCTGGCGGGCGATATCGTCATGGTGTTCGACGAGTGCACCCCGTATCCCGCCGAATTCGAGCAGGCGCGCGACTCCATGCGGCTGTCGCTGCGGTGGGCGGAGCGCTCGAAACGCGCGCACGCCGGCAACGCGAGCGCCTTGTTCGGCATCGTTCAGGGCGGCATGTTCGAGGAGCTCCGCGACGAATCGCTGAATGAACTGACGCAGATCGGCTTCGACGGCTACGCCATCGGCGGGCTTTCCGTCGGTGAAACCAAGAGCGAAATGATGCGCGTCCTGAAGCACATCGCGCCGCGGCTGCCGGGGGACAAACCGCGCTATCTCATGGGGGTGGGAACGCCGCGGGACATTGTCACCGCGGTGGCGGCGGGCATCGACATGTTCGATTGCGTGCTGCCCACGCGCAATGCCCGCAACGGCTGGCTGTTTACGCGCGGCGGCGTGATCAAGCTGCGCAATGCCCGCTATCGCGACGATCTCGCGCCGCTCGATGCGCGCTGCGGCTGCTATACCTGCCGCAACTTCACCCGCGCCTACCTGCATCATCTGCAAAGAGTGAACGAAATCCTCGGCAGCCGACTCAATACGTTGCATAACCTCCATTATTACCAGGAGCTTATGCGCGAGCTGCGGCAGGCGATCGAACTCGGCCGGTTGGACGAATACGCTGCTGCTATCGAGCAGATCGCTGAAAATTCGTGTTAACATTCAAAATTTTCCGAACGCCTTCCGGCGTTGGACGTAGTCTCTGACGGAGGAACTGACGGTGCTAATCAACCAGGCATGGGCGCAAGGCGCGGGCGCGTCCCCGGGCGGCGGGATGGAAAGCATGCTGCTCATCGTGCTGATGTTCGTCGTGCTTTATTTTCTGATGATCCGTCCGCAGATGAAGCGCGCCAAGGAACACAAGGCCATGATCGACGCGTTGCAGAAGGGCGACGAAGTGGTCACCTCAGGCGGCGTCCTCGGCCGCATCAGCAAGTTGAACGAGAACTACGTTACGCTGGAGATCGCAGCCGACGTCGAAGTCCAGGTGCAGCGGCCGTCGGTCCAGCTGGTGCTGCCCAAGGGCACGATCAAGAACATCCAGTAATGGGTCATCGTAGTAATGGGTAATGAGTAATGGGTAACGGGAAAAAACCCTTCACCATCGCTTTTCACCCATCACCCATCACTCATCACCCATCACGTGCCAGCCCATGAACCGCTATCCCCTCTGGAAGAATCTTCTTATCGTCATCTCGCTCGTGCTCGGCTTCGTATACGCGTTGCCGAACTTGTTTGGGGAGGTGCCCGCCGTGCAGGTGTCGCCGCTCAAGGCCGGGCTCAAAGCCGACGCGAGCCTGATGAACCGCGTCGAGGATGCGCTCAAGCAGGGCAATCTCGCCGCCAACGGGATATTTCTCGACCAGACCAGCGTCAAGGCGCGCTTTGCGGACACCGATACCCAGCTCAAAGCCAAGGATCTGCTGCAATCGCGCCTGGGGGAAGACTACGTCGTGGCGCTGAACCTGCTCTCCAACAGCCCGTACTGGCTGACGGCGATCAATGCCCTGCCCATGTACCTCGGGCTGGATCTGCGGGGCGGCGTGCACTTCCTGCTGCAGGTCGATATGAATGCCGCGATGGCCAAGAAAATGGATGCCTTCGTGGGCGACATCCGCGGCATGCTGCGCGAAAAGCGCATACAGTACAGCGGCATCAGCCGGGAAGGGCAGACGATCACCGTTCGCTTTCGCGAGGCCGCCACGCGCGACAAGGGACTCGCCGAGATCCAGAAGGCGCTTCCTGATCTCGAGCTGAAAACCCAGGACGAAGGCGGCGACTACCGCATCGTCGGCACGCTCAAGGCCGAGGCTCGGAGCCAGACCGAGAAGTTCGCGATTGACCAGAACATCACCACGCTCAGGAACCGGGTCAACGAACTGGGAGTGGCTGAACCCATCATCCAGCAGCAGGGCGCCGACCGCGTCGTGGTCCAGCTGCCCGGGGTGCAGGACACGGCCAAGGCCAAGGACATTCTCGGCCGCACGGCGACGCTCGAAGTGCGCATGGTTGAGGCGCATGCAAGCGACCCGGGCGCGCGCGACTACGATCCCCAGAAGATCGAACAGGCGGTCAAGGGGCAGGTGCCGTTCGGCACGGAGCTCTTCTATCACCAGCGTGAAGGCGTGAAGGACCCGGAGCCGCTGCTCCTCAGCCGGCAGATCGTGATCACGGGCGACCGCCTGACGGACGCTTCCCCAGGCTTCGACCAGACCGACAACCGTCCGATCGTCAGCGTCACGCTCGACGGGCAGGGCGCGCGCGTGTTCCAGCAGGTCACGCGGGAGGCGGTCAAGCGCCGCATGGCGATCCTGCTCATCGATCGCGGCAAACCCGAAGTGCTGACCGCGCCGGTCATCCAGTCCGAACTCGGCGCGCGGTTTCAGATCACCGGTTTCCGCAGCACGGAGGAAACGAAGGACCTTGCGCTGCTGCTGCGCGCGGGCGCGCTTGCCGCGCCGATGGAGATCGTCGAGGAACGCACCGTCGGTCCTTCGCTCGGCGCCGAGAACATTCGCATTGGCTTCAACTCGGCGTTGTACGGCTTTGCCGGGATCGCCGTGTTCATGATCGCTTATTACCTGATGTTTGGCGTGTTTTCGATTGTGGCGCTGGCCGCCAACGTGCTGTTCCTGGTCGCCCTGCTGTCGATGCTGCAGGCCACCCTTACGCTCCCCGGCATGGCGGGTATTGCGCTTACCATCGGCATGGCGATCGACGCCAACGTGCTGATCAACGAGCGCATCCGGGAAGAGCTGAGGAACGGCAACACCCCGCAGGCGGCGATCCACGCCGGTTACGACCGTGCGTGGGGGACCATTCTCGACTCCAACCTCACGACTCTGATCGCCGGGGTCTTCCTGTTCATCCTGGGCTCCGGGCCGGTCAAAGGCTTCGCCGTGGTGCTGTGTCTGGGAATTCTCACGTCGCAGTTCAGCGCGGTGGTGGTCGCGCGCGGCATGTCGAACTTCCATTACGGCCGCCGCCGCAAGCTCGACAGCATTTCGATCGGCCAGATCTGGCGCCCTGGCGCTGAAAAGACGAAGACGTGAATCGTAAATGGTAAATCGTAAATCGAGGCTTGCCGTTCACCATTCATCATTCACTATTCACAATTCACGGACTTAGAGATGGAATTTTTCAGAATAAAGCGCGACATCCCGTTCATGCGCTATGCGCTGATCTTCAACGTGATCTCGATCGTCACGTTCCTGGTCGCGGTGGGATCGCTCGCCATCCGCGGGCTGAACCTCGGCGTCGACTTCACCGGCGGCACCGTAATGGAGGTTTCTTACACCCAGCCCGCCGACCTCAACAAGATCCGCGAAGCGATGGCGAAGCTGGGGTTCTCGGAGGCGAGCGTGCAGAACTTCGGCACCACGCGCGACGTGTTGATCCGGCTGCCGGTGAAGCAGGGGCTGACCAGTGCCAAGCTTTCGGAACTGGTGATGCAGGAACTGAAGAAAGATGACAAGACGGTCGAGGCGCGCCGCGTCGAGTTCGTCGGACCGCAGGTGGGACGCGAACTGCTGGAAAACGGCGCGCTGGCGCTGCTTTTCGTGTCGCTGGGCATCGTCGCCTATCTGGCATTCAGATTCGAGTGGAAGTTCGGCGTGGCGACGATCATCGCCAACCTGCACGACGTGGTGATCATCGTCGGCTTCTTCTCGATCTTCCAGTGGGAATTCTCGCTGCCCGTGCTCGCCGCGGTGCTGGCGATCCTTGGTTATTCGGTCAACGAGTCGGTGGTGGTGTTCGACCGCGTGCGCGAGACCTTCCGCAACCGCAAGATGCGCAGCCGCAGCGTGCCGCAGATCCTCGACCACGCCATCACGGCCACCATGTCGCGCACGATCATCACCCACGGTTCGACGCAGATGATGGTCTGCGCGATGCTGCTCTTCGGCGGAGAAACGCTGTTCTACTTCGCGCTCGCGCTGACGATCGGCATTCTCTTCGGGATCTATTCTTCGGTGCTGGTGGCGGCCCCGATCGTGATGTGGCTGGGGGTGTCGCGCGAGGACCTGGCCAGGCCCGAGAAGAAGCCGGAAGCGGAGGCGGTAGTTTAATAGCAATAGACAGGATTAACAGGATTTACAAGAGCTTTGGAT
>JACQOK010000086.1 GCA_016202565.1 Betaproteobacteria bacterium
AGCCGGGCGACCTCATCGTCAAGCTGGACGACGCGTCGGTCAAGGGCATGACGCTCACCGATGCGGTCAAGCGCATGCGCGGCAAACCCAATAGCCAGATCACGCTCACCATCGTGCGCAAGGGAGAAACGAAACCGATCGTGGTTACGCTTACGCGCGCGGTCATCAAGGTGCAGAGCGTCAAGGCGAAACTGCTCGAACCCGGCTATGCCTATTTCCGCGTCAGCCAGTTCCAGGAGCATACCGGCGAAAATCTGGCAGGCGCCATCACCAGGTTGTTCAAGGAAAACCAGGGCGCGATGAGGGGCATCGTGCTCGATCTGCGCAACGACCCGGGCGGGCTTCTGAACGGCGCCGTCGCGGTCTCGGCCGCCTTCCTGCCGCAGGGGTCCCTCGTGGTCTACACCGACGGGCGCACGGAAGACTCGAAGATGAAACTCAACGCAAGTCCCGAAAACTACCTGCGGGGCCGCAGCAAGGAAGACTACCTGAAGAAATTGCCGGCGGAAGTGAAGAACGTCCCGATGGTGGTGCTGGTCAACGGCGGCTCCGCGTCGGCCTCCGAAATCGTCGCCGGCGCACTGCAGGATCACAAGCGCGCCGTGGTCATGGGACAGCCGACCTTCGGCAAGGGCTCGGTGCAAACCATCCTGCCGCTCGGCAACAACACGGCGATCAAGCTCACCACCGCGCGCTACTACACGCCGGGCGGGCGTTCGATACAGGCCAAGGGCATCGTGCCGGATATCCCCCTCGATGATGCCGCCGCGGACAGGACCGCGGCGCTGCGACTGCGCGAGGCCGACCTCGCCAAGCATCTCGTCGATAATACCAAGGAGAAAGACAAGGCCGAGGAAAAGGCCGACGCCGCAGCCGCCGCTGCCAAGTACAACTTTACGCCGGCGCCGCGTCCGAAGGATGTCGACGAGAAGACGACCAAACCGGAACCGGGCGAAATCGTGTCGAAAAACGACTACGAACTCAATCAGGCGATCGCCTTCCTGAAGAGCCGCACCTTGGCCAGGGCGAATTAGGACCATTCTCGCATTCGGGCGCCCGGCGCAACGCCGGGCGCTTTGTTGTGAACGACGAGCAATTACTGCGCTATAGCCGCCATATCCTGCTGACCCAGATCGGCATCGAGGGCCAGGAGAAACTGCTCGCCTCGCATGCGCTCGTCATCGGCGCGGGCGGACTCGGTTCCCCCGTCGCGCTCTATCTTGCTTCCGCGGGCGTGGGGTGCATCACGATCTGTGACGGTGACGACGTCGATCTCACCAATCTCCAGCGCCAGATCGTGCATCGCACCGACACGGTCGGCAAAAAGAAGGTCGACTCGGCGCGGGCGACCCTCGCCGCGATCAATCCGGAAGTGCGCGTAGTCGCGCTTCCCGAGCGGGTCGGCGGCGAGCGCCTGGACGCACTCGCAGCGGCTGCAGATGTCGTGATCGACGGCAGCGACAACTTCGCGACCCGCCACGCCGTGAACCGGGCGTGCGTCAAATTCCGCAAGCCGCTGGTGTCGGGCGCGGGGGTACGCTTTGACGGTCAGGTTGCGGTGTTCGACATGCGCCGTCGCTCTTCACCCTGCTACCACTGCCTGTTTCCGGAACACGGCGAGAGCGAAGACGTGCGCTGCGCGGTGATGGGGGTCTTTGCGCCGCTGGTGGGCATCATCGGCTCGATCCAGGCGGCCGAAGCGCTGAAGGTGCTCACCGGGGTGGGCGAGCCGCTGACCGGGCGCCTGCTCCTCCTCGATGCGCTCACCATGCAGACGCGCACCGTCAAGCTGCAGAAGGATCCCGCCTGCCCGGTCTGCAGCACGCCGGGCGATTGAGGACCCATCGTTGGCGTTTGCTTCGCTCACCCCAACCTGCCCAACGCGCGGGTTGGGTTGAACGGACTGAAACCCGACGATTGCCTACGGCAGCTGCGTCATGTCGAGCGAAGCGACATCCGCAGCAGGCGCGTAAGCATTCGCGCTGGCGGGGTCAGGCGCTGCAGCGGGGCTCGGCTGTTGGGCGAGCAGCGCTTCCAGGTCCGCCACGACCTGCGACAGTTCCGGCCCATTCCGCCCCAGCGTCTGCAGCAGAAGCCGCGCGGGAAAGTCCGCCAGCGTTTCAGTGCGGTTGCTGCGGATACGCGATGCGGTCTCCAGCATCGGGCGAAAATGCGTGGACTTGAACCCCGCCTTCGAATTCTCCAGGGCGTCGATGATCGCCTGCTGCGCGCGCACGATGCCGAGCAGGATTTCCGCAAGCTGTTGCGTGGTTATGTTCGACATGCGTACCCCCTCGAATGTTTTCCCCCGGCAGTCCGCCCGTTCAGGCGATCACGCCTTCCAGCAACTGCCGCCATTGCTTCCCCCACAATTCGACCGGATCGCGCTTGAAGCCGCTTTTTGCGAACTGGTGCCAGCGCCCGGTGACGAAGCTTATCAGCAGATTGGCCTGTGCCGTCACATCGAGTTCGGCCAGAAGTTCCTTCTGCGTGACGCCGAAGCGCAGCGCCTGCTTCAACGCGGCTTCGATCCGGTCGTGCAGCTGGTTGATCCGCGCCTGCAACCGTTCCTCCTCATTGACCAGCGCGTCGCCGATCAGCACGCGCGTCATGCCGCGGTTTTTCTGGGCAAATCCGAGCAGCACGGCAACGATCGCCTCGACTTGGCGCAACCCGCTCTTCTCCTCGCTCGTGATGCGGTTGATCAGCCCGAACAGCGAGTTCTCGATGAAGTCGATCAGCCCCTCGAACATCTGTGCCTTGCTGCTGAAATGACGGTACAGCGCGGCTTCCGACACATCGAGACGGCCGGCAAGCGCCGCCGTGGTGATCCTCCCCGCGGCGGGATTTTCCAGCATCTGCGCCAGCGTGTGCAGGATCTGTGTCTTTCTCTCCCCCGTTCTCGCCCCCATGTCCCACCTCGCTAGAGCCCGCTCCCTGCTGGACCGCCCGACCTCATTGTAGCCGCGCCAGCACGCGCGGCAACTGCCGGATATTCGAGATGCGCGCATCCACGTAACCGGGCGCCTTGACCGCCCGGGTTATCCATACCGTCTTCATGCCCAGCTTCTTTGCGGTACGCAGATTGTCGAGAGTGTCCTCGACCATGATGCAGCGCTGGGGTCGCAGATGATTAGCGCGCGTGAGCCGCAGAAAACCGTAACAGTCGGGCTTGGGTCGATAGCGCGTGTGTTCGATCGAGAACACGCTGTCGAAAAGATCGGCGACACACAGCGCCTTCAGCACCGCGCGCGAATAATGCACCGGGGCGTTGGAAAACACGAACTTGCGGCCCGGCAGGCGGGCAAGAATGGCGCGCAGCTGCGGTTCGCACACCACGATGCGCTCGAGATCGTCAAACTGGTGCGTGTTGCGCAGAAAATGCTGCGGGTCGGTTCCGTGATGACGCATGAGACCGAGCAGCGTCGCCCCGTAGCGCTGCCAGTAGTGGCGACGCAATTCGCTCGCCGCCGCCTCTTCGAGGCCAAGATGCGTCTGCAGATACGCGGTCATCGCGCGGTTGATGTGCGGAAAAATGTGCGGGACCGCGTTGTGGAGCGTGTTATCCAAGTCGAATATCCACGACCTTGCCCAAGCCATAACTGTGCGCAACGCCCCTTTTTGGCCGAGGGAGGCGCTTCAGCGCCGGCGAATCAGCGTGCCCACGCCCTCGTTGGTCAGGATCTCGAGCAGCAGCGCATGCTCGACGCGGCCGTCGATGATATGGCAGGTGTTCACGCCGTTCTTGACCGCATCGAGCGCCGAGCTGATCTTGGGCAGCATGCCACCCGAGATCGTGCCATCGGCAAACAGTTCGTCCACCTTGCGCGCCGTCAAGCCGGTAAGCAGATTGCCATCCTTGTCGAGCACGCCGGGCGTATTGGTCAGCACGACCAGTTTCTCCGCTTTCAGGATCTCCGCCACTTTGCCGGCCACGAGGTCGGCGTTAATGTTGTAAGACTCGCCTTTCCGGCCGAAGCCGATGGGCGCAATGATCGGAATGAATCCCCCTGCCAGCAGCGTTTCAACGATCTGCGGCTCGATCGCTTCCACCTCCCCGACCTGGCCGATATCGATCATTTCGTCACCGTCGCCCGGCCCGCGTACGAGCATCTTCTTCGCACGGATGAACGCCCCGTCCTTGCCGGTAAGGCCGACCGCATGACCGCCGTGCCGGTTGATCAGGTTGACGATCTCCTTGTTGACCTGTCCGCCCAGCACCATTTCGACGACGCTCATGGTCTCGGCATCGGTCACGCGCATGCCCTGGACGAATTCGCCCTTCTTGCCGATGCGTTTCAGGAGATCGTCGATCTGCGGGCCGCCGCCGTGCACGACCACCGGATTCATGCCGACCAGCTTGAGCAACACCACATCGCGCGCGAAGCATTCCTTGAGCCTGTCCTCGATCATCGCGTTGCCGCCGTATTTCACGACGATGGTCTTGCCGTGGAAGCGCTGGATATAGGGTAACGCCTCGGTGAGAATCTTGGCTTTGGGGGCGCCGGAGGCGGCGTTAAGCGACATGCGCGGATACTGTTATGTGAGGACCCACTTATTGTACACGAGCGAAAGAAAAGCGACAGGCGATTAGCGCCCGCCGCCCTGGCAGGAAGCACCGCGCGAATTGAACGGTGATACTCTTGCTTCGTCCGTTCGAATTCGCGCAGTAAAACCGGCAGCCCCGCTGCCGGTTTAACGTTTACTGGACGGTGATCCGCTTGGCCGCGACTGCCGCTCTCTTGGGCAGCGTCACCTCCAGCACGCCGTTGTGGTACTTGGCCTGGGCCGTCGCCTCATCGACCGGCTGGTCGAGCGTAAACGCGCGGTAGACCTTGCCATAGTAGCGCTCGGCGCGCAGCAGGCGTTCGCCGTCCTTCACATCCTTTTCCTTCTTGACTTCCGCACTGATCGCGACGTGCTCGCCGTCGATCGTGATGTGGATGTCTTCTTTCTTGACGCCGGGAATTTCGGCGTGCACCCGGTACGCGTTGTCATTCTCCGTAACGTCGACGCGAAACTGCGCCGGGGCGTTTTGGCCCTCGAAGCTGACCGGACGCACGAAGAACCCGCGGAACAGTTCGTCAAATGCGTCTTCGATCGGACTGAAGCGAGTGATGTTTGCCATAACGTAGACTCCTTTAGCTTGGGTTCGGCGCTTTGCGCCACGAATTGAATATGGGAGCCTCGTGCCGGTTTTCAAGGGTTTCGCCCCCGCTTCTTGCGCTTCCGACACAAAACCTCTAAATTGATGATTCACTGAGGGTTCTACCCGAATGACCGCAAACAAGACCACTAACCGGTCTGCTGAAGCTCCGGATCAGGCTGCCCTCGAACAATTCCGCGGCTATCTCCTGCGCTACGCCCTGCTCCAGTTGCGCGACCAAGGCGCCGCCGAAGACGTGGTCCAGGAAACGCTCCTTGCCGCAATCGAGGGAGGCGGCCGCTTTTCCGGCAAGTCCTCGGTCAAAACCTGGCTCACCGGCATTCTCAAGCACAAGATCATCGATCACGTGCGGCGGCAGAGCCGGGAACAGCCGCTCATGGCGGAGAGCGACGACCCGGAGCGCAGCGAGACCGAAGCGGTCGATGCCCTGTTCGCCGCGGACGGTCACTGGCGCAACTTCCCGGCCAACTGGGGCGATCCCGACCGCTCGTTCGAAAACAAGAAATTCTGGGAGGTGTTTGAGATGTGCGCCAAGCTGATGCCGGCCAAGACGGCGCGCGTGTTCACGATGCGCGAAGTGCTGGAGCTGTCCACCGAGGAGATCTGTAAGGAACTCGGCATCACGGCGACGAATTGCTGGGTCATGCTGCACCGGGCACGGCTCAGCCTGCGCGAATGCCTGGAATTGAAATGGTTCGGACAATCATGAGTTTCATTCCCTCCTGCAAGGAAGTATCCGAACTGCTCTCCCAGGCGCAGGAGCGCCCCCTGACGTTCCCGGAGAAATTCGCCCTGCACGTCCATCTGCCTCTGTGCAAAGGCTGCCGCAACTTTCGCGAGCAGCTCGGTTTCATTCGGGCGGCGGTGCGCCGCTACATCGATCAGGACGACACCCCGCGTTAGGGACGCCCTAGTGCGCGTGCTCGCGCGTGGCGGTGAGGGGGCGGACCTCGGCCTCGACTCTGACCGTTGACTTGCTGCCGCCGGACCCCTCGATCGTCAACTCCAGCGGCACCTTCTCTTTTTCGCGGAGCGGCTGCTTGATCCCGACCAGCATGACGTGCAGTACGCCGGGCGCAAGCTTGACGGTCTTGTGCGCCGGCAGCTCGATCTTGGACACGGCGCGCATTTTCATCACGCCGCCCTCCGTGCGCATGGCGTGAATCTCAGCGCTCTTGGCGAGCGGACTTGCGGCGGCAACCAACGCAGCGTCGGCGTTGCTCACGATCTCCAGGTAGACACCGGCCGTCGCCTGACCCGGCGCTGTCGCCCTCGCCCAGGCATTTTTTACGATCACCGACTGCGCGGCAAATGTCGTCGGGGAGACCGAACACAGGACGATCAGCACGCCCAGTCCCATATAACGGTACATCAGGTCATGAATGAACTTCATCGGAGCGTCCTGTCATTGGCATAGCGTTCTTGCGGTGAAGGACCGCTATTTTTTCAGCTCGACCCGGCGTGCGCAAGCGAGAAAAACGTATAATCAAACTTTTTTGTGACGACTATGCGTCTGCTCCCGGCTCTCGTTGTTCTGCTGTTCTCCCCCTTCGTTTTCGCCCAGCAAAGCGCCATCCCGATCCCCAGCATGCCGGCGATCGCGGCGAAGGCGTACCTGCTGCTCGACTTCAACAGCGGCCAGTTGCTGGGAAGCCACAATCCGCACGAGCGCATCGAGCCGGCCTCGCTCACCAAGCTGATGACGGCGTACGTCACGTTCACGGCGCTCAAACAGAAAACCCTGCGGCCAGAGCAAACCGTGCCGGTATCGGAGCGCGCCTGGCGCGCCGAGGGTTCCCGCATGTTCATCGAGCCGCGCAAACCGGTGACGGTGGGCGAGTTGATCCGCGGCATGATCGTGCAGTCGGGCAACGACGCCTGCATCGCGCTCGCCGAAGCGATCGCCGGGAGCGAAGACGTGTTCGCGCAGATGATGACCCGCGAGGCGCGCCGGCTCGGCATGAAAAACACCCATTTCGTGAACTCGACCGGGCTGCCCCATCCCCAGCACTACTCGACGGCCCATGATCTCGCGCTGCTGGCGGCGGCCATCGTGAGAGACTTCTCCGAGTACTATCCCCTGTACTCGACAAAAGAGTTTCGCTACAACAACATTTCGCAGTCCAATCGCAACCGCCTGCTGTGGACCGACCCGACCGTGGACGGGATGAAGACGGGCTACACCGAGAATGCCGGCTACTGCCTCATCACCTCGGCCAGGCGCGACGAACGGCGCCTCATTTCGGTGGTGCTGGGGGCCGCCTCCGAAACGGCGCGCGCGATCGAAAGTCAGAAGCTCCTCAACTACGGCTTCCAGTTCTACGACACCGTGCGGCTCTATGAAAAAAACCAGGCGGTCGCTACACTGCGGGTGTGGAAGGGCGGCAGCAACACGGTCAAGGCGGGCTTCACCAGCGATCTTTATCTCAGCCTGCCGAAAGGCCAGGTGGAGAAGCTCAAGGCGAGCGTCGAAAGCCTGCAGCCGCTGCTGGCACCCATCGGCGCGGGGCAGCAGGTGGGCACCATGAAGCTCACGCTGGACGGCAAGCCGTATCGCGAGCTGCCCGTGGTGGCGCTGGAGAGCGTGCCGGTCGCCGGCATACTGGGACGCGGCTGGGACTCGATCCGGCTGCTTTTCAAATGAGGACGAGATGAGCGAAATCGTTTATCTGAACGGCGAATTCATGCCGCTGGAGAAGGCCAGAATCCCGGTACTCGACCGCGGCTTCATTTTCGGCGACGGCGTTTATGAAGTGATTCCCGTGTACTCGCGCCATCCGTTCCGGCTGCCCGAGCACTTGCGGCGTCTCCAGCATAGTCTGGACGCGATCCGGCTCGCCAACCCGATGACCGATGCCGAGTGGACGAAGCTCACGCACGACATCATCGCGCGCAACCCGGGCGAGGACCAGTCGGTCTACCTGCAGGTGACACGCGGGGTGGCCAGGCGCGACCATGCCTTCCCCGCGGGCGTGAAACCGACGGTTTTCATGATGAGCGGCCCGCTCTCAGTGCCCTCGCGCGAGCAGGTCGAAGGCGGCGTGCCGGCCATCACCGCGACCGATTACCGCTGGCTCAAATGCGATGTGAAATCGATTTCGCTCCTCGGCAACTGCCTGTTGCGGCAGACCGCGATGGACGCCGGTGCGGTCGAAGTGGTGCTGTTCCGCGACGGTTATCTGACCGAGGCCTCGGCCAGCAATGTATTCGTGGTGAAGAACGGCGTGCTGCTGGCGCCGCCGAAGAACCATCTCGTGCTGCCCGGCATCACATACGATGTCGTGCTCGAGCTCGTCGCGGCGAACGGCGTCCCGCACGCGGTGCGTGAGGTGCCGGAGCAGGAGGTGAAAACCGCGGACGAGATCTGGGTCACCTCGTCCACCAAGGAAGTGCTCGCGGTGACGACCCTCGACGGAAAAGCGGTGGGCGCAGGCAAACCCGGGGCCGTGTTCCGGCGGGTTCACCAGCTCTATCAGGAATTCAAGCGCAAGGTGATGCGCCAGGCCGCCTGACTCGATAGGCCATGATCGAAGCTTCGCTGATCGACTATCCCTGCGATTTCCCGATCAAGATTCTCGGTCACACACGCGCCGGCTTCGCCCAGGCGGTGCTGGAAGTGGTCCAGCGCCACGCGCCGGACTTCGACGGCGCAGCGATGGAAATGAAAGCGAGCAAGCGCGGCAAGTACCTGAGCGTCACCTGCGTGATCCGCGCCACCTCGCGCGAACAGCTCGACGGGCTCTACCGCGAGCTGTGCGACCACCCGATGGTGGTCATGGTCCTCTGACCCGGCGGTTTCCGTGGACCGGTCCGTGGGCGCTACTTCGCCGGGGCGGTTTTCCTCTTCTTCTTCCTCTGCGGACGAGTCTTGCCGTACGAACTCTTGAAAATCTTGCCGCGGCGCGTGCGTTTGTCACCCTTGCCCATCGTTTGTCCTCCCGGCTTCGTCAAAATAACTGCGCAATTTTAACCTATTGTTTCTTCTTCCCGTAGACCGCGCTGAACTCTTCGGGATACCGGCTGGGCATGTCGGAATTCGAGCTGCGCAGGTACGCCGGATACTCCTTGCATTCCTTGATGAGCTCCTCTTTCGGCAACGCGAGAAAGGCGTCCTTCTGGGCCTGTCGCTCCTGCTCCACGGCACCGCGGTACTTGGCGTGGTTGCGCGTATATTCGTTCTGGTCGCGGGACGCCTGCTTGATCATCATGAGAAACCGCGCTTCCAGGTTTTCGAGCACGTCCTCGTGTCGATCGACCCATTCTTCGTACGCCGCCTGCGTATCGCGGCGCAGCTTGGGCAGCACCCTGCTGCACACGTCCTTGAATGCCACCAGCCGATGGCGCTCGTTGTAGAGCACCGCGAGGTTGGCGGTATACTCGGCGGTCGCTTGTGCCGATGCAGCGCTCGCGGCGAGCACTACAGCGAAGGCGCCGCTGCACATGAACAGTTGCTTCAACATGAAGACCCTTCGATGCGGGGAAGCGCCGGATCGCGCCTCGGGTTGCGGCATTTTGCTACTGTTCTTATCATCAAACAACCGCAGCGACGACCATGACCGACATTACGGCTCCAATCCGCGAAACGACGCTCGCGCGCGCACGCGAAGTGCGCGTGCGGCAGCTTGGGCTGGTGGAGTATGAACCGACCTGGCGCGCAATGCAGGCGCTGACCGCGCGCCGCGATGCCGGCACATACGACGAGATCTGGATCCTGCAGCATCCGCCGGTCTACACGCTCGGCGTGGCGGGAAAAGCGGAACACCTGCCGCGCATCGACAACGGTATTCCGGTGATCCGGATCGACCGCGGCGGACAGATCACCTACCATGGTCCGGGCCAACTCGTCGCGTACCTGCTCCTCGACATGCGACGGCTGGGGTTGAGCGTGCGGCCGCTGGTTAGGCGCATGGAACAGGCCGTGATAGACTTGCTCGCCGAACATGGGGTGAGCGGCGAGAGGCGTGCGGATGCGCCCGGCGTTTACGTCGGCGCGGCGAAGATTGCGGCGCTCGGGCTGCGCATCCGAAACGGTTGCTGCTATCACGGGATCGCGCTCAATGTCGACATGGACCTCGCGCCGTTTCACGCGATCAACCCCTGCGGCTACCCCGGCCTTGCGGTCACCCAGATGCGCGATCTCGGCATCGCCGATGGCGTGGAACTTGTCGGGACCCGGTTGACTCAACACTTGATACGGGCATTGCGATGAGCGTGGCGGGCGAAAAGCAGAGAGGCGCGGCAAAAACGACGCGCATTCCGATCAAGATCGTGCCGGCCGAACGCCTGAAGAAACCGGAGTGGATCCGGGTCAGGCTCGGCAACGGTCAGCGGTTCCACGACATCAAGCGGATTCTGCGCGACCATGAACTGCACACCGTCGGCGAGGAAGCTTCGTGCCCGAACATCGGCGAGTGTTTCGGCAAGGGCACCGCCACCTTCATGATCCTCGGCGACCTGTGCACGCGGCGCTGCCCGTTCTGCGACGTCGCGCATGGCAAGCCGCTGCCGCCCGATGCCGCGGAACCGGTCAACCTGGCCCGGACCATCGC
>JACQOK010000087.1 GCA_016202565.1 Betaproteobacteria bacterium
CTCGCCTCCGGCATCAAGGCCAATTTCGGCACGATGGTGAAGCCGCTGCACGTCGGCCACTGCACGCGCAACGGCTTTTTCGCCGCGCAGCTCGCGCGCGCCGGATTCACCGCCAACCCGGACAGCGTGTTCGAGCACAAGCAGGGGTTCTTCAACGTGTTCAACGGCGAAGGCACCTACGATGCCGCGCGTGTGCTCGCCCACTGGGCCGACCCGCTCGACATCGTGCAGCCGGGCATCGCGATCAAGCAGTATCCGTGCTGCGGCAGCACGCACTCCGCGCTCGATGCCATGCTCGCGCTCGCGCGCCGGCACGATCTCAAGCCGGATCAGATCGAACGCATCGAGGCCTGGACCCACCCGCGGCGGCTCGAGCATACCAACCGCCCCGCGCCGAAGAGCCCGCTCGATGCGAAATTCAGCGTCCAGTACTGTCTCTCGCGCGCGGTCACCGACCGCAGGATCATGATCGAGCACTTCGAGGGCGACGCGTACCGGGAACCCGCTGTGCAGCGGCTGCTCGCGCGCGTGCATGCCGCGCCGTACGGCACCGACCGGTTCCCCGCCGACAATCATTTCGGCGCTGAAGTGAAAGTGCACACCAAGGACGGCGCGACTTTCAGCGAAAAGGTCGATCAGCCGTTCGGCCGCACCTCCGAGAACCCGTTGCCGCCGGAACTGCTCAAGGAGAAATTCGAAAACTGTTCCGCGCGCGTGCTCGACCGGGATGCGATCGCGCGCATTTACGCGGCGGTCCAGAGTTTTGACGCGCTGGACGACGTGCGCGCCGTCACCGCGCTTGCCTGCGGCGAGCCCGTGCGCGAGCAGCGCCCCGCGCGCGCCGCCGGCGCGTAGGTTGGGCTGAGCGGAGCGATGCCCAACAATCAACCATAGAAAAAGGTCTTTCCATGCCGAAAACGGAAACGAAGGCGCAGCGCATGCGCGCGCTGTTGAAGTCGGGCAAGATCGTGGTCTCGCCCGGCGTGTTCGACGGCTACAGCGTGCGCCTCGTGGAAGCGATGGGCTTCCAGGCGGCCTCGACCACCGGCGCTGGGCTTTCCAATTCGCGCCTCGGGCAGCCCGACATCGGCGTCATGACGCTGCGCGACAACGTCGAGGCCTGCTATCACATCGCGCGCAGCGTATCGATCCCGGTCATGTCGGACGCCGACACCGGCTACGGCAACGCCGTCACCGTCTTCCACACGGTCCGCTATTTCGAGGAGGCCGGCGTGGCCGGCATCAATATCGAAGACCAGGCGAGCCCCAAACGTTGCGGCCACATGCGCGGCAAGGAACTCATCAGCGCCGCCGAGATGGCGAAGAAGATCGAAGCGGCGGTGAAGGCGCGCCGGGATCCGGATTTCATCATCAACGCCCGCACCGATGCGATTGCGGTCGAAGGCATTGAAGGCGCGATCCAACGCGCCCGGACCTACATTGCCGCCGGCGCCGACATGGCCTATCCGGACGCCATCGGTTCCGAGGACCAGATCAAGCGCTTTGTCGACGAAGTGAAAGCCCCCGTCAGCATCAGCATGGGGCTCGGCCTGCGCGGACGCGTTACCACCCCGCTCGTTTCGGTGAAACGCCTGCAGCAGATCGGCGTGGCGCGCGTGAGCTACTCGCGCATGCTCACCGCCTCCGCGCTCAAGGGCATGACGATGGCGCTGCAGGCCTTCAAGGATTATCTCGAAGTGGACCAGCCGCCGGAGCGCCCCGATCTTGCCGTGAGCGCCGAAGAGATCAGCGAATTGATGGGGTACGCGCTCGTCAACGAACTCGAGTCGCAATTTCTGCTCGACGAGCAAATTGAAAAGAAATACGGCTCGGGCAAGGTCGACTATGTGGTGCGCAGGCGTTAACATCGGTTTTTTCGCCACGGAATCCGACGCATGAAACGAGAAGCGATGCCCACCGGCGCGATGAAGGAATTCATCCGCGCGGAAACCGAGCGAATCCTCGCCGCCTGCACCCGCTGCGGCAAGTGCTTCGAGGCGTGCCCGATGACGCCGTACAGCCCGGTGCTCGCCGGCGCCGACCCGAAGGCGGTGGTGACGGGAATTCTTGCGCTGCTGCGCGAGGAGGGGAACAATCCCGAGGCGATCGGCTGGACTTCGGTGTGCGTCCGCAGCGGCTCGTGCGTGCCGGCCTGCCCGGAGAACGTCGATCCGAAAATGATGATGCGCATCGCCCGCATGACCGCCTCCGGCGGACTGGGCGGCGAGAAGCGCATCGCGGCGCGCCACGATCGCGACTACTTCGACCGCGTGCGCGCGTTCGCGAAGCTGCAGTTGACCGAGGACGAGATCAAGGACTGGATGTAGTCATGGGCGAGCGCATCACCTTCTGGTACGGCTGCAACGTGCTGCGGCACGGCGACATCATCCACAGCTGCCTCGACATCCTGCGCCTGCTCGGCATTGACGCGCAGCCGGCGGGCGGGCCCGACTACTGCTGCGGCACCGGCAAGGACGAGAACCAGACCGCCGCCGACGGCATGGCGCGGCGCACCGTCACCAAGTTCAACGCGATGCAGCGCGAGCGCGTCGTCGCGTGGTGCCCGTCGTGTCACTCGCACATGACGGAGTTCATGGGGCAGGCCTACCCGCCCGACTTCGCGCTGACCTATCTCGTCGACCTGCTCTACGAGCGGCGCCAGGATTTGTCCGCGCTGCTCAAGCATCCCGTGCCGATGCGCGTGCTGCTGCACAAGCACGTCGGCTTCAACGACAAGGTCGCGGTCAACGAGAAAGTGCCGGCGCTCCTGCGCCTCATACCCGGCGTCGAGGTGGTCGACGACGGCTATGCCGCACCGGGTTACATGTGCGCGCTGCTCAACCTGGTGCCCAAGGCGATGGCGGACATGAACCGCGAGACGCTGCGGCGCGTCGCGCTGCACCGGGCGGACGCGGTGGTCACGATTTTTCACCAGTGCTACCGCGAAATCTGCGGCCTGGAGGCCCACGCCAACACCAAGGCGTTCAACTACATCCATCTGCTCGCGCAATCGATCGGGCTCGACTACATCGACGAATACAAGGCGTGGAAAAAAGCCGGCGCGGATGCCGCCGCACTGATCGGCGAAAAGCGCCTCGCGCAGGTCGGCGTGCAGTTCTTCGATCGCGCGCTGCTGCCGGAACTCATGAAGCGCCCGCTCGGCCTCGACCCCAAGTCCCCCGACCCCAAGACGCAACCGGCAGTCGTCAGGGGAGCCGACGAGGACTGAGCCTCACCCTTCCGTCTTCTCGCCTTCCGCCTTCGGCCGCGCGCTGTTCTACAATGCGCGTTTCCGCAAGATGAGGAGGCCGGCATGGACCGGGGAATATGGGCGCTGTGGTACGAACTTCCCGACGCGAACAAATCCGAGTACCTGGACTGGTTCCACCGCGTGCACATCCCCGGGAAACTCGCGCGCCCCGGTTATCTGTGGGCGGCGCACTACGAGCTGGGACACGGCGGCAGCCGCTTCAAGAAAGTCGTCGACGGCCTGCAACACGTGCGTGAATCCGGCCTGGGCCGCGGCGGCGGCTACCTGGCGCTGTTCGGCGGGCTCGCCACCCACACTTTCCTCAATCCCAGTCCCGCTCAGCTCGCGGCGCGCCAGAATCCCGAGACGCGGCGCATGATCGGGCTGCGGCGTGAGGTCTACGCCTGCATTTTTGCCGAGGAAACCCGCGTCAACGGGCCCGACGTGGCGCAGCGCGGCCCGGGAATTACGCCGGGACCGGCGATCCAGATGGGAAATTTCAACGTCGCAAGCCCCGAGGCCGAAGACGACGTCGGCGCGTGGTATGCGCAATACCGGCTGCCGTTCATGGCCGCCATGCCCGGCTGCATCGGCGCGCGCAAGCTCCTCGCGACCGCGGGCTGGGGCAAGCACTCCATCCTCTACGAGTTCGTTTCGCTGGAGGCGCGCGAGCAACACTTCATCCCGCACGAAGAAGAGGCGCACGAACCGCAGAGCTGGACCGCGCGCGTGCTCGCGCAGTTACGCCACGCGCCGTGCTCGCCGGCCGTCGGCCGCCGCATCTGGCCCGCGGATTAGGCCTTCGCCCGCCGCCGCGCGACGCACGCGCGGGGAATGAGCTTGATCGTGAATTCGAGTCTGCCTTTGAAAGCGGGGCGGTCGCGCTGCCCGTTGCGGTAGACGAGCGCGATGCCGAGCCGCCAGTCGAGGTAGATGGCGCCTGTCCCGGATTTTCTAGAAATCGCCGACAAAGTCCTTCTTGCCGAGCTCCACTCCGTTGTGCCGCAGGATGTTGTAGACGCTGGTGGCGTGAAAGTAGAAGTTCGGGTACGCAAAGTTGAGCAGGTACTGCATGCCCTTGAACTTGTACTCCTGCTTGCCGAGCTTCAACGTGATCTCCTTGTCTTCGGTACCGTCGATCTGCTCGGGCTTGATGGTGTTGATGAAAGCCACCGTCTTGGCGATACGCGCCGTCAGTTCGGCAAACGTTTGCTCGGTGTCCTCGTGCTTCGGGACCGCGACGCCGGCCAGGCGCGCGACCACGCCTTTCGACACGTCGCAGGCAACCTGCACCTGGCGCGACAGCGGAAACATGTCGGGAAAAAGGCGAAAGGTGGTGAGCGCCGCGGGATCGATCTTCTTCGCCTCCGCGTGGGCCTGCGCCTTGTCCAGCATCGCGGAAAGATTATTCAGGGTGTGAACGAAGCGCGGCGCGCTGGCCTGATACATCGAGATCTGCATGGCGGCTCCTTTCCTTTATTTATCGTACTGGTCGAACTTCGGAAGGTCCCGCGGTTCGACATACCACGGCGCTCGCGATGCCCAGAAAATGCTGTTCTCCGGGCGCTCC
>JACQOK010000108.1 GCA_016202565.1 Betaproteobacteria bacterium
CTCGCTCATTCCTGTTAGCATTTCTCAAAGGCTGATCCTCCAGTGGTGACAATGAAGTCTCGATACCTCCATCGTAACCCCTTCAGGTATCAGCCTTTCCCTATTCCGTCTTCCTTAAAATAGTGCCATTGAACTCTGTGTTCTCTGTGGCCAAATAGGGGTTTTGAGATGAGCGAATACACGAAACCGTTACCGACGATTACGGATGAGAACCGCGAGTTCTGGGAAGGCGCCAAGCGCGGCAAGCTGCGCATGCAGCAGTGCCAGGGCTGCGGCCACATCCGCTATCCGATCAGCCATGTCTGCCCGAAGTGCCTCTCGTACGAGTTCCAGTGGACTGACCTTTCCGGACGGGGCGAAGTGTTTTCCTACGTCGTGTTTCACCAGCTCTACAACAAGGCTTTCGAACAGGACATCCCGTATAACGTCGCGCTGGTCCAGCTCGAGGAAGGCCCGCGCATGTACAGCAACATCGTCGGCGTCGACAACGACGCGGTGAAGATCGGCGACAAGGTCGAAGCGGTGTTCGATCCGGTAACGCCGGAAGTCAGCATCCCGCGCTTCAAATTGCGCGCCGCGAAGTAATGCGAATTAGCCACAGAGGTCACAGAGAACACAGAGGAAAATATTGTTGAACCGCCAAGACGCCAAGAACGCCAAGAAAACCAAAACAAAAGATAAGCACCAAATCCAATAAGGAAGAAAGTGCCGTTTTTATCCCAATCGATTGCAGCCGGCCGCATCCATCGCGACAAAACGGCTAATGCCGAAGCTGTTGTGCCCCGCTCCTTCACCCGTATCTCTTTCTTTTTCGCTCCTCTTGGCGGCCTTGGCGTCTTGGCGGTTAATCCTGTTTTTGTTTTTCCTTTGCGTCCTTCGCGTTGATGCTTTTTTGGTTTTTCTCCGTTCTCTGTGGCTTGATTGTCAGGAGTCTCACATGGATTTCACGCTGCCTGAGGAACTGCGCATGCTGCGCGAGACGGTCGCGCGTTTCGTGCGCAATGAGCTGATCCCGCTCGAGCCGCTGGTCCTGGAACTCGAGGCCAGGCGCGGCTACTCGGACGAGCCGCCGCTGCCGCCCGAAGTGGAACAGAAGCTCAGGAGCAAGGCGAAGGAAATCGGGCTGTGGGGCATCGATGTGCCCGAGGAGTATGGCGGCCAGAATCTCGGGGCACTCGCCAAGTGCGTCGTGCTGGAGCAGTTGAAGCACAGCATCACGCCGTTCGTGCTGCCGCCGGACAGTCCCAACCTGTATCTGCTCAGGGCGGCGTGCAAGGGGGAGCAAGTCGCAAAGTACTTGATTCCCTACGCCCGCGGCGAAAAGACGTCCTGCATCGCCATCACCGAACCCGGCGCGGGCTCCGACGTCTCGGGCATCAAGACCCGCGCCGAGCGCAGCAACGGAAGATGGGTGCTGAACGGGAGCAAGATCTTCATCAGCCACGCGAAGCGCTCGGACTTCATGATCGTGGTGGCGGTGACCGATCCGGCGAAGGGCAAGCGCGGCGGCATGTCCGCCTTTATCGTCGACAAGGGTACCCCGGGGGTTTCCATCCCGTCGTCGTTCCCGACCATCGCCGGCGAGTATCACCCGTATGCGGTGTACTTCGATAACGTAGAACTCGACGACGGGCAGGTCCTGGGTGAAATCGGGCAGGCATTCGTGCCGGTGCAGAACCGCCTCGGCGTGCGGCGCATGGAGATCGCGGCGCGCTCCATGGGGCTTGCTTCGCGCAGCCTTGCCCTCATGATCGATTACGCCAGGCAGCGCAAGACCTTTGGCGAACTCCTTGCCAACCGCCAGGCGGTGCAGTGGTGGATCGCCGACAGCTACCAGGAACTCGACATGGTGCGGCTCGCGACCTACCGGCTCGCCTGCAAAATCGATAGCGGCGCGACCGACTTCAGACGGGAGGCGTCGATCGCCAAGCTGCAGGCGACCGAAATGGTTCAGCGCGTCGTGGACCGCGCGATGCAGGTGCATGGCGGGATGGGCATGACCAAAGCGCTTCCGCTTGAATACATGTCGCGCGTTGTCCGCGTCTATCGTATCGTCGAGGGGCCGAGCGAGGTCCACCGCTGGACGCTTGCCCGCGACCTGTTGAAAAACGGGCTGCCGGCGGATTGAGCGCTGCCGCGAAACCGCTGACCGCAACCGAGTGCCGGGGCGAATGCGCATGGCACCCGTGGCCGGAAGCATATAAAATATAAGCCCTTTTTCCCGCCTTCAGGACATGCAGCTCTTCGCTTTCGGCGTCAATCACCAGACCGCTCCGCTGTCGGTACGCGAGCAGGTGGTGTTCCATGCCGAATCGCTGACGCAGGCGCTGCGCGACTTGGTCGACCGCCAGCCGGTGCGGGAGGCCGCCATCATTTCGACCTGTAACCGGACCGAGGTTTATTGCGCCACTGCCGAGCCGCGTCTCGCGATCGACTGGCTGGCGGTTTATCACCACCTCAAGCCGCAGCAGATCGACCCGTATCTTTACCAGCTTCCGCAGGAAAAGGCGGTCAAGCACGCCTTCCGTGTTGCGAGCGGGCTCGATTCGATGGTGCTGGGCGAACCGCAGATCCTCGGCCAGTTCAAGGAGGCGGTGCGCACGGCGCAGGCAGCAGGCACGCTCGGCTGGCTGCTGAGCAAGCTGTTCCAGCGCACGTTCTCGGTGGCGAAGACGGTGCGCAGCGAAACCGACATCGGCGCGAGCACCGTATCGATGGCTTCCGCCGCGGTGCAGCTCGCCGAACACATCTATCCCAGCATCGCCGGGCAGAGCGTATTGTTCATCGGCGCCGGCGAGATGATCGAGCTCATCGCCGCCCATTTTGCCGCCCGCCACCCGCGGCGCATGACCTTCGCCAATCGCACGCCGGAACGCGCGCAGCAGCTCGCCGAGCGCTTTCTCGGCCGCACCATCCCGTTGAACGAATTGCCGGGGCAGCTTGCGGTGCACGATATCGTGGTGGCCTGCACGGCGAGCCCCCTGCCGCTCATCGGCAAGGGATTGGTCGAGAGCGCGTTGAAGGCGCGCAAGCACCGCCCGATTCTGATGTTCGACCTCGCGGTGCCGCGCGACATCGAAGGCGAGGTGAGCAAGCTGGATGACGTGTTTCTTTATACGGTGGACGATCTCGGCAAGATCGCGCGCGAGGGCATGGACGTCCGGCGCAACGCCGTCACCCAGGCCGAGGTGATCATCGAGAACCAGGTAACCGATTTCATGCACTGGCTCGATAACCGGGAGCTGGTGCCGTCCATCCGCGCGCTGCGCGACACCGCCGAGCGCGCTCGTCGCCACGAAATCGAGCGCGCCCTGCGGCGGCTCGCGCGGGGTGACGACCCGCAGCTCGTGCTCGAGCACCTCTCGCATGCGCTCACCAACAAGTTCCTGCACGCGCCGACACACGCATTGAGCCATGCCGGCGCAGGAGAGCGCGAGGCGCTCGCCGCGCTGCTGGCGCGTCTTTATCAGATTCAGCGCCCGGAATGAGGGGTAATGGCGAACGGGGAATCGGGAATGGCAGGCGGCTGAGGCCGAACAGGCGGCACATGATCGCTTCTTACCATTCACCATTCACCATTCACCATTCACCGGCCTTATGAAGCAGAGCATCGTCGCCAAACTCGCGCAGCTGTCGCGCCGGCTCGAGGAGATCAATCAACTGCTCTCCACGGAAAACGCCACCGCCGACCTCGGCAACTATCGCAAGCTCACCCGCGAGCACGCCGAGATCGCGCCGGTGGTCAAACTCTACGAGGCCTATCGTAGCGGCGAGGACGATATCCGGACGGCGCAGGAAATGACGGGCGATCCGGCGATGCGGGACTTCGCGGAATCGGAGATCCGGGAGACGCGGGAGCGTCTCGGGAAAATCGAGGCGGAGCTCCAGAAGCAACTGCTGCCGAAGGATCCCAACGACGAGCGCAACATCTTTCTCGAGGTCCGCGCCGGCACCGGCGGCGATGAGTCGGCGCTGTTCGCCGGCGATCTCTTCCGCATGTATACACGGTTCGCCGAGCGCAACGGCTGGCAGGTGGAGGTGATTTCGCAGAGCCCCTCCGACCTCGGCGGCTACAAGGAGATCATTGCCAAGCTGGTGGGCCGCGGCGCGTACTCCAAGCTCAAGTTCGAGTCCGGCGGCCATCGCGTGCAGCGGGTGCCCGCCACCGAGACGCAGGGGCGCATCCATACCTCGGCATGCACGGTCGCGGTGATGCCGGAAGCCGACGAGATCGCCGCTGTCGTCCTCAATCCGGCCGAACTGCGCATCGACACGTTTCGCGCGTCCGGGGCGGGAGGACAGCAC
Organism: Betaproteobacteria bacterium; assembly: GCA_016202565.1. Taxonomy (GTDB): domain Bacteria; phylum Pseudomonadota; class Gammaproteobacteria; order Burkholderiales; family SG8-41; genus DSOT01. Next base: position 4,306 of record JACQOK010000108.1, read on the forward strand.
GTGAACAAAACCGACTCCGCGATTCGCATCACGCATCTGCCGAGCGGGATGGTCGTCGAGTGCCAGGACGACCGCTCCCAGCACAAGAACAAGGCGCGGGCGCTTGGGGTGCTCGCCGCGCGCATCAAGGACAGGCAGATGCGCGAGCAGCAGATGAAAACGGCCGCGACGCGGAAACTTCTGATCGGCAGCGGGGATCGTTCCGAGCGCATCCGCACCTACAACTTTCCCCAGGGTCGCGTCACCGACCATCGCATCAATTTGACGCTCTACAAGATCGCACAGATCATGGACGGCGATCTTTTCGAGCTCACCGATGCACTGAGCGCCGAACACCAGGCCGAACAGCTTGCGCAGCTCGCCGAGGAAACGGCCGCATAGACTGGAGGAGTTCCACCGTTGCCGGCCAACAGCAAGGAGACTTCCCTCCCCATCAGGGGGAGGGCTAGGGCGGGGGTGGGTGATAGACCGGTGCATCGCAGCCCTTCTGTTGCTGGCCTCAAGACGCTCGCCGAGGCGACGCAAAAAATCGATGCCTTGGACGCGCGCATCCTGTTGGGCCACGTGCTGAAGGCGGAGACGGCGTACCTCATCGCGCACGCCGCGGAGGCGCTCGATCCGGAACAAGCCGCTGCATTCGATACGCTCGTCGCGCGCCGCGTGAAGGGAGAGCCGATCGCCTATATCACCGGGCGGCGCGAATTCTTTGGTCTCGACTTTCGCGTGACGCCGGCAGTGCTGATCCCGCGGCCGGAAACGGAGCTGCTGGTGGACCTCGCGCTCGCGCGCATTCCGGAAAAGACGGCGTGCGATGTGCTTGACCTGGGCACCGGCAGTGGTTGCGTGGCGATCAGCATCGGGCGGCACCGGCCGCAGGCGCGCGTGACCGCCGTTGACCGTTCGACCGAAGCGCTCGCGCTTGCCCGCGACAACGCGCGCGCGCTCGCGGCTCGCAACGTGGCGTTTGCGGCGGGGGAGTGGTTTGGCGCCGTGGCGGGCCAGTGTTTCGATCTCATCGTGGCCAACCCGCCGTACGTTGCCGAGGGCGATCCGCACCTCGCTCAGGGCGATCTGCGCTTCGAGCCGGCGCTGGCGCTGTGCGGTGGACGCGACGGGCTCGATGCAATCCGCGCCATCGTGGCAGCGGCGGGACGGCACTTTTCCGCCACCGGCTGGCTCTTGTTCGAGCACGGCTACGACCAAGCGGCGGCCTGCCGGGCGCTGTTGCAGGCGGCTGGCTTCACCGCCATCGACTCCTGGCGGGACCTTGCGGGGCACGAGCGGGTAAGCGGCGGCCGGAAGCTTGACGGGAGTCTTCGCTAACCGTTACACTTTAATAGCTGACTGAATTTGTCAACTATTTGGAGAAATCATGAGCATTCAGGACGTTATCAAGGACCAGGTGACCAAGAATCGGGTCGCGCTGTACATGAAGGGGACCCCCGACTTCCCCCAATGCGGTTTTTCGGCAAACGCGATAGGGATACTGCGCGCCTGTGGTGTCGACCAGCCGTTCACCGTCAACGTGCTGGAGAACCCCGAGATCCGCCAGGGCATCAAGGACTACGCCAACTGGCCGACCGTTCCGCAGCTCTACGTGAACGGCGAGTTCGTCGGCGGCTGCGACATCATGATCGAGATGTATCAGAGCGGCGAACTGCAGAAAATGCTGGAACAGGCGGCCGTGTAAGCGATCCTCGGATCTGATCGAAGCGGGCCGGCCAACGCGCCGGCCCGTTTGTTTCAGACGGGCCAGCGCGCATATGCGTATTGCATCAGCAGCACCAGCGCCATCACAAACAGCGCGCGCTTGAGCCACATCCGATAGGCCGCAGAGTGGAGCCGGGTGCGCACACGCATGCCGTAGACCACTGTGACCGTCGCCACCAAGACGAGCGGCAGCGTCGCGAGCCATTGCACCGCTCCTACTCCGCCTACCGAGGCGAGCGTCGCGAACTGCGTCGATTTGCCGACGAAAAAGCAGATATTAAGCGCCTGCACCAGCATGGACGGCGTCAGGCCTAGCGCGAGGTAATAGATGAGGAGCGGCGGCGCCGCGACGTTGGCTGTTCCCTCGGACATGCCCGCCGCCACGCCGAACACCACGCCGAAGAGCTTCTTTCGCTCCTCCAGGAGCGGCCAGTCGGCCCGGCCCAGGCGATCGAGGTTGAGATACAGGAATATCATCGCCGCGAGCAGCAGCGAATAGGGAAACTGCGGCGCGGTGATAAAGAGCCGCGTGCCGATCGCCGCGCCGATCACCGCGTAAATCGGCATCATCCAGAATTCCGCCAGCGCTTCCCTGAGTGAACCGCTCTTCACGACGTTGGCGGTGACGGCGGCAAGACACGGCAGCAATACCAGTATGACCGCGCTGCGCATGTCGGTGGTGAGCGCAATCAGCGGTGTCGCGACGATGGGAAAGCCCAGCCCCAGCGCGCCCTGCACGAATCCGGCGACCGCCATCACGCAGATGATCCACAGCATGACGCCGACGGAGAGCGTTTCGAATTCCGCCATGCGAATCGGTCAGTAACCCTCGCCTGTGGCGAAGCGCTCTGCGTGATGTGTGGAGTCGGGTGCCGCCATCAAATGGTGCGGAGAGAGGGTTGTCGGTGCGAACGCGAAGTCTAGCAGATAGCGGGCTGCCCTCCATCGCGTCGGTTTGAACGAAGGCGGTCGCCGTGTCACCATACGTCTTCGGAGGAACTTCAATGCAACCCGCGAATCTGCTCTTCATCATGTCCGACGAGCACAGCAAGCGCGTGCTCGGCTCGTACGGCCATCCGATGATCAAGACGCCGCATCTCGATCGGCTCGCTGCGCGCGGCACGCGCTTTGCCAGCGCCTATACCAACTGCCCGATCTGCGTGCCGGCGCGGGCGTCCTTCGCCACGGGTCAGTACGTGCACAAGATTCGTTACTGGGACAATGCCATCGCCTATGACGGATGCGTGCCGTCATGGGGGCATCGACTGATGGCGCAGGGACACCGCGTCACTTCGATCGGCAAGCTGCACTATGTGGACTCGAATGCGGTACGCAACGGCTTCGACGAGGAAATCCTGCCGCTCCACATCGTGAACGGCGTGGGCGATCTGCTGGGGCTCATCCGCGATGAGCTGCCGCGGCGGCCCGGTTCGGCCAAGCTCGGACCGGAGGCGGGACGCGGCGAATCGGAATATACGCACTATGACCGCGCGATCGCCGATGAGACCGCACGGTGGTTGAATCAGGAAGCTCCCAAATACCGTGACAAACCGTGGGCGCTCTACGTCGGTTTCGTTTCGCCCCACTTCCCGCTGATCGCGCCGCCGGTGTTTTATGATCTCTACCCCGAAGACAAAGTGCCGTGGCCGGACATGTACGAACCGGGCGAGCGTCCGCGCCATCCGTTCACCGATGCCATGCGCAAATGTTTATGCTACGACGAAGCGTTCGACGCGCCGATGGTGCGGCGCGCGATCGCCGCTTATATGGGACTCGTTTCTTTCCTCGACGACAACATCGGCAAGATTCTCCGCGCGCTGGAGGAGACCGGTCTTGCGGCCGCGACCCGCGTGATCTACTCGAGCGACCACGGCGACAACCTGGGCACGCGCGGCATGTGGGGCAAGTCGACGATGTACGAGGAGTCAGCCGGCATTCCGTTGATCCTGGCCGGGCCGGGCGTTCCCCGGGGCAACGTGTGCGAGACCGCGGTCACGCTGGCCGATGCGTTCCCGACTTTTGTCGAAGGGCTGGGCGCGACAGCCGATCCGCGCGATGTCGCACTGCCCGGACACTCGCTGCTCGACATCGCTCAAGGTTACGTGCCGCAGCGCACGATCCTCTCCGAGTATCACGCCGCCGGTGCGTTGTGCGGCGCCTACATGATCCGGCACGGAAGATACAAGTACGTCCACTATGTCGGACTGCCGCCGATGCTGTTCGATCTGGAGCGCGATCCGTATGAACGGGCGGACCTCGGCCGCGATCCCCGCTATGGACAGGTCATCGCCGAGTGCGAAGCGGCGCTGCGCAAGATCGTTGATCCCGAGGCCGTCGACCAACTCGCGAAAGCGGACCAGCAGGCGTACATCGAAAAACACGGCGGAAAGGAAGTGATTTTGAAACGCGGCACCTTCCGCTATTCGCCTCCGCCCGGCGCCAAGGCGGCTTATTATTAGCGGCGTTGGCTTAGAGTGCCTAACATAATGAACCACGTGTGCGTTGCAACCAGAACGGATTGATCACGCGAAGGGGGGCGCAGCTCATATCGCGAATATGAGCAAGCCGCCCGACAAAGTGAGCGGCCGTTGTGGCTGCAACCCTTCGGGCTGGCACGAGTTTTGGCCCATGACTTTGTCGCTCACCTTGTGAATATTCGCGATATTCACTGCGGCGAGC
>JACQOK010000096.1 GCA_016202565.1 Betaproteobacteria bacterium
GAGCAACGTCAGGCCGCGCTCGCGATGAGGATGTGTGGGTTGGAAATGTAACTTCATGGGCATGTAAACCCCGTTGTTACGGCCGGCTTTGTTACCGGCCGCCCGCTGAGATCAAGTGTGACGCAGCGCTTGTTCCGATCGCTCGCACCGGGCGCGTCGATAGTGAACGAGGCTGCGACATTCGCCCGCCCCATGCCGCTGTAGCTAATGCTCGCCGCAGTATTGGCGATCGTGATGCCCTGATAGGCATCCTGGCGGCGAATGACCAGGGGGGGCGCGAGAGTGACCGGATCGACACAGACCGTGGCATCCGCACAAGTGATCGTCCAGCCGTTTACCCAGCCGCCGCCGGCGGGCGTTACCGTCACCGTCGTATTGCGGGTGATCGCCTCGCTGCGCGCTTGCGTCAAGCTCGAAAAAACATCGAAGCTCGCGCTCTTTACCCGCGTCGCGATGATGATGTTTCTGAAGTCCGGTCCGGCAATCGCGATCAACACGACGACTATCGCCACCACGGTCATCAGTTCGATGATGGTGAAGCCCTGCGACATCCCGGCAGAAGAGGGCCGCGCACCAACCCTGGCCGGCAGGAGGCACGGGCGGGACATGGCGTGACAGAGAGTCATCTGCACTCCCATCCCGGGTTTCCTTTGCAGGTTTTTGCACCCTGGTGATCAAGAGTAAGGACGCCGTCGGACGCCTGCGAGCCCTTGGGTGTCGCGGTGATGGTGTAGGTGGGTGGGCTGGTCGGGGTGGCCGGATCGACTTTCAGATCATAATACGGCGACACATCCGATGGCACGGTGAGGCCAAGGGTGGTGATGGCGGTGGCGTCGCCGGTGACGGCGTAGTTGCGGGCGTCAAGCAGATACTGGCTCTCCTTATTGGCGATCTCCATCATGAAGGTCTGCGCGGAAGCTCGCCGCCCCTTTTTCAGGTACTCCTGGTACGAGGGAAATGCGACCGCCGCGATTATCGCAATCACCGCGACGGCGATCATCAGTTCGATGAGCGTGAAGCCCCTTTGTCGTTTCATGTTCTGCTCCCTCGGCAACAAAATATACCGCGAACGGTTCAGAATGCCAGCCGTGCCCGACGAAAGGTCAAAACCGCGGAACCAGCGGCGTTCAGCCGTATGATAATGTAATGAAGCGTCGCGCCGTCGCGTTGCACAATCATGCGTGCAGCATGATATGCCCCGCTTTGAGACAAGAGGTTTTCATTCGCCGTCGCGGCTGCCCCGCGCCGCGGTTCAACGCCGCATTTTCTGCAACGTAGCGGCAGAGTGCACATCATGCCTCAGGCTCTTTGTTATAAGGCATTGAATCTAAGGGAATTAGACACAGTCCAGGAGTTGAATTAAAATTAAACTCACATGATGAGAACTCACTATACGCGGGATAATCTTGCCGACGTGCTGCGCCGGCACGGCATCACCCCGACCCATCAGCGCATCGAGATCGCCCACGCCCTGTTTTCGCGCGGCGAGCATCTGTCGGCCGACCAGGTCCTCGCGATCGTCAACGACCGGCATTCCGAAACTTCGAAGGCAACGGTCTCCAACACGCTCAACCTGTTCCTTGAGATGAACCTGATGCGCGAGGTGATCGGCGATCCGACCAAGGTGTTTTATGACCCGAACACCGCCCCGCACCACCATTTTTATAATGTCGATACCGGCGAGTTGACCGACATCGACGCCAGTCGCGTCGCCATTTCCGGGTTGCCGCCCTTGCCTGACGGCATGGTGACCGAGGGCGTCGACATCATCGTGCGCATCCGCACCCGGTCGGGGTGAGCGCTTTCCTGTAAAATATTCTCTTCCCTACACGCCGCTGTAGCTCAGCTGGTAGAGCAGGCGCTTCGTAAGCGTCAGGTCGTCTGTTCGAGTCAGACCAGCGGCACCATACAAAGAAAGAAGGGGCTGCCAGATGGCGGCCCCTTTTGTCACTTGTCGCTGTGAAGGGCCGGAAAGTGAAGGACTTCCGCGCGCTGGCAGCGCTATTCGAGCTGGACGCCGGCCTGCTTGATCAGGCGATGGCCTTCAAGAAGAGAAATTTATTCACCTTTGCCCCGTCGCCAGGTTAATCCCGAGTTAAAGCTCGCTCTTCAAATCACACCCGACATGCCGCCGTCGAGATGGATGCTGCTGCCGGTGACGTAACTCGCGGCGTCCGAAGCAAGAAACGCGATGACGTTCGCGACCTCCATCGGTTCGCCGACGCGGCCCATGGGGATTTCCTCCGACACCTTGGCGTAATACTCCGCAGGCACGAGCTTTTCCCGGGCGATGCGCCGCTCGTGCTGACCCGATTTCACTTTGCCGATGCACACCGCATTCACCAGGATGTTGTCGGCGGCGAACTCCTTCGACAGCGCCTTGGTGAGCGCGAGCCCGGCGGCGCGCGACACCGACGTCGGACCGGACGCCGGTCCGGGCTGCTTGCCGGCGACCGTCGAGATGTTGACGATGCGGCCGCCGCCCTGCCGTTTCATGTGCGGTATCACGAGGCGGCTCGCGCGTATCGCGCCGAAGAGCTTCAGGTTGAGATCCTGCTGCCACGTCCCATCTTCGACTTCCTCGAATGGGCCGCGGATCGATGAGCCCGCGTTGTTGACCAGGATGTCGATCCGTCCGTAGTGATCGATCACCGCCTTGATGAAATGCTCCACATCCGCGGCCTTGCTCATGTCCGCAGCATGGGCGAATGCTTCGCCGCCTTGGCTGCGAATGTCCGCGGCGACTTTCTCCAGCGGCTCGCGCCGCCGCGCGCAGATCGCGACCCTTGCTCCTTCCAGCGCCAGTCGCATGGCCGTGGCGGCGCCAATGCCTTCACTACCGCCGGTGACGACGGCAACCTTGCCTTTCAATCCCAGTTCCACGTTACCTCCCCATTGTTGAACCTTGTGCGAACGGAAAATTTCCGTTCCGCGATTCCTGGCGTTCCGGCCGCTGTGCACGGGAACGATGCCAATTGTAACGCGAATTCAACGGCCTCCCGCCCGCCGCGGACAATGCGTCCGGGCCATCACAACTTCCTGGAGGAGCCGGGGTCCAATCGTTTAAGGGCTACAGCATGTCGTCATTTGCCGACAACCAGATGTCATCTTATCAGCCGGGCCGAATCGTCGTAGCATACTCATTATGCGAGCAGGCTGTGGTGGCCGTAAAAACAGTCCGCAGCACTGCCGCGGACTCAAAACCAATCATGTTAAGGGAAATGTCATGACCAAACACGCAGCGCTGAGACCAGTGCGGAGTGATTACGGATTGCGTTCGCTGGCAGCGCTCGGCAGCGGACTTGTTTTCGTGCTGACTCTCGCCATGCCCTCGCCGGCACCGGCTGCGGCCGGCGAGCCGCCGGCAGGGCGCGCCCGTCCGGAGGTGACGGTAGACGCGCTGTCGGTGGTCAAGGTGCGCAGCACGGCGGTCGCCAACGCGCGCAGCGCTTCCACCCTCGGCCAACAGCGTGAAGGCACCGGCGTCGTCATCGATTCGAAGGGCCTGGTAATGACCATTGGCTATCTCATCACCGAGGCCGAAAAAGTCGAGTTGTCCACCGCGGATGGCAAGGTATTCCCGGCCACCGTCATCGGGAACGACCACCATACCGGCCTCGGGCTGGTCAGGGCGTTGACGCCGCTGCCAATCAAGCCGGTCGACTTGGGGCAGTCCGCCGCCGCTGCGGAACGCGAACTGGTGCTGATCGTGGGTTTCGACGGGGTCGCGCCGGCGTATATCGTTTCGAAGCGCCCGTTTGTCGGCTACTGGGAATATCTGCTTGACGAAGCGATCTATACCGCGCCGGCCACCGTCAACTGGCAGGGAGCGGCGCTGTTGAGTCGCGAGGGCAAGCTGCTCGGCATCGGTTCACTGGTGGTGGGCGATGCGATGGGCAAACGCACCAACGTCCCGGGCAACATGTTCGTGCCGATCGACGTGCTGAAACCGGTGCTGGGCGATTTCATCGCCAACGGCCGCTCCACGGCGAAAGCGCGTCCGTGGATCGGCATCAATACGCAGGAGGTGCAAGGCAACCTGATCGTCACGCGCGTCTCGCCGGAGAGCCCGGCGGAGGATGCCGGCCTCAAGGCCGGTGACATTATCGTCGGCATCCGCGGCCAGCAGATCAAGGGCCAGGCCGATTTCTACGGCAAGCTCTGGGGCAGCGGCGACGCCGGCGTGGAAATCGTGATCGATGTGCTCAAGGGCAACCGCATCCTCAACCACAACATCAGGTCGGTGGATCGTCAGCAGTATCTGCGGCCCAAGCCGGTTTACTGATCGTTACCCCCTGTAGCCGGGCATGCCATGCCCGGATGCCGGCGACCATCTCATCGAGTGTGCCGAACACTTTCGCGCCTGCCGCTTCGAGCGCTTCCTTCTTCGCGTCGTAGCTGCCGTGCCGGCCATGCACGAGCGCACCGGCATGCCCCATGGTCACGCCTTCCGGCGAACTGCGGCCTGCGATCAGCGCAAATACCGGCTTCGGAAAGCGCAGCGCGATGAGCGCCTGCGCGAATTCCTCCTCTTCACTGCCTCCGATCTCGCCGATGATCAGCACCGACCGGGTTGGAGCATCCGCGGCATAGAAGGAAACGAGATCGGCAAAGCGGGTGCCTTTCACCGGATCCCCCCCGACACCGACCCACACCGATTGACCGATGCCTTGCTGCGCGAGGCGGTAACCGGCTTCGTACGAGAGCGTGCCGCTTTTCGATGCGATCCCCACGGGCCCGGGCATGAGCGCGCTGTCGGGCAGAAACCCGAGCTTGGCCGCGCCGGGAACCGCCATGCCCGGCGTGGACGCGCCCACCCACGTGACGCCCGCAGCGCGCGTCAGCCGCAGCGCGGAAAGCGCGTCATGGACCGGCATGCCCTCGGTGGGCGTGATGATGAGCTTGATGCCGGCCTCCACCGCCTCGCGGATCGCCGCCAGGAGCTGCATCGCACCGACGAACAGGACGCTGGCGGTGGCGCCGGTCGCGGCGACCGCATCGCCGCAGGCGGCGAATACCGGCACACCGTCGACATCCCTCATTTCCGTGATGGGAGAGACACCGGCAACGATGCGGGTTCCATATTGGCGCATCAGGCGCGAATGCTGGCGTCCGGCGCGACCGGTGATGCCCTGCACGAGAACCGGGGTGGCGCGGTCTACTCGTAGATGCATCATGCTCCACTCTTCGCAGCGAGGTGCGAACGAACGCGCGTAACAGCGGCGCCAAGCTCTGTCACCACGTCGATGCCGGCATCACCGAGCACGGTGCGGGCAACCTCGATGGCGTTTCCGATGAGCCGAGCCACGACCGGCACCCGCAGCTGCGGCACTGCTTGAAAGGCCGCGAGCAGGAGCCGCGAGAATTCGCCCAGATCCGTGATGCCGGCAAAAACGTTCACCAGGATCACCTTTACGCGCGGGCCTTGAGCAATCCAGTTGAGCACGTGGATCAGCCGGGCCGGGTCGCCGCGCAGCCCGCCAGTGCGTACGTCGAGGAAATTGTAAGGACGCAATCCCGCCCCACGCAGTTCGTCGATCAGCATCATCGAAAGTCCCGCGCCGGTCGTGAGCAGCCCGATTTCGCCTTCGGGATCCACCACCACGTAGTCGCAGCCGTAATGCAACTTGAGATGCGCTTCCGGGTAGGCACGCGCGCGGCGTTCGAGCAGGTTCGCCACTGCTTGCTGGCGCGGGAGCGCGTTATCGTCCGTGATCATCTTGGCGTCACCGGCGAGCCAGCTTCCGTCGCGCATGACGAACAACGGGTTGATCTCCAGCAGCGAACACTCATAAGCAAAAAACGCCGCGGCGAGCGCGCTGCCGGCAGCCGTGAGCGCGCCGCGCAGCGGCGGCGCAAGATCGCGCGCGAGTTCGACAGCGGATGCGGCGAGCACCGATTGATCAGGGTCGCAGACCGCTGTGTGCAGCAAGCCGGGTTCCGCCGCCATCGCTTCAATTTCCATGCCGCCGCGTGGGGCAAGCAGCACCCGCACGCCGGCGGCCGCCGGATCGAGCATGAGACCCAGATAAGCTTCATGCGCGCCGGTGATCTGCTGTTCGATGCGGCACTCATGCACCGGCCGGCCGCGAATGTGCAGGCGGGCGATGTCGGAAATCGCGGCGCGCACCGCCTCGATGGTGGCGGCCTTGCGGATGCCGCCCGCTTTGCCCCGTCCGCCGGCGGTGACTTGCGCCTTCACCACCCACGGACCCGGCGGCAGGGCCGGCAGGGGCGTATCGGCAGCGGCGAGCATGCCGGCCGGCAGCGGAATGTCACGTGCGGCCAGCAATTCTTTCGCGTCGTGTTCAAGCAGGTACATGGTGCTCCGTACGATGTGAAATCCAGGAATGCGCGGTCTGCGCGCGCCGGGAACTTGGGACAGCAGCCATCTGCAACTACAAATCGTTCAGCCCGAGAATCCCCGTCGTGAGATCCATCTGCTCGACCAGACGGCGCCCGACCAGGTTGCGCAACGTTTCGGTGGTGCCGCCGCCCAGGCTGCCGTAGCGTGTGCCGCGAAAGAAGCGCGAAACCGCGAACTCGTCGGTGAAACCGTAGCCGCCGTGGATCTGGATGGCCTCGGAGGTCACGCGGATGCTCATCTCATTGGTGTAGATCTTCGCCATCGCCGCCAGCGTGGGATCGGGGAACTCGTCACCGCTCACCGCAGCCCGGTAGAGGAGCCCGCGCGCGGCCTCGATCTGGATGTACATGTCCGCAACCTTCCAGCGCAGCCCCTGAAAGTCGCCGATCTTCTGGCCGAACGCGGAACGCTCGCGCATGTAGCGCACCGCTTCCTCCAGCGCGCCTTCGGACAGTCCGAGACAGATCGCGGGATTGAGGCAGCGCTGCGTGTTGAAGGCCGACAGCAGGCGCTTCATGCCGTTGTCGCGGATCACGAGATTTTCGAGCGGAAGTTCCACATCATCGAATACCACTTCCGACAGGTATTCGCCGCCCATGGTGTGAAAGCTTGCCTTTGCCGAGAGTCCCCTGACGCCGCCCGGCACCAGCACGCAACCGATGCCGGCCGCGCCGGGCACGCCGTTCACGCGCGTGAATACGACGAACATCTCGGCGATATCGGCGCGGCTGATCAGGGTTTTCACGCCCTTCAACACGACGCGGTCGCCCTTGATTTCGCAATTGGTGCGGTAGTTCGGCACATCCGTGCCGGCGTCAGGCTCGGTCATGCAGATGGCGAGGAACGCCTCACCGCTGGCGACGCGGGGGAGGATGCTCTGCTTGATGCTCGCGGGCGCATAGGTGGCGATGATGCGGGTCTGCACGCCGAGTTCGCCCAGCGCGGCCATCGCGGTGACATAACAGACCTTGCCGATTTCCTCGAGCACGAGCACGGTGTCGAGTATGGACAGGCCGGACCCGCCATACTCCTGCGGCACGGCCATGCCGAGCACGCCGAGCTCGGCCAGCCGTTTCATGTTTTCGGCCGGCCAGGTTCCGTCCAGATACCTGATCGCGCGCGGCGCGAACTCCTTCTGACAGGCCTTGCGCACGGTATCGAGGAAGGCGCGCTGCTCATTGCTGATTTTGAAGTCCATTCGACAATGGAACCGCGTCATTGACGTTGTGTAATCCGTATTCTAGACTGGCCGCCTTTTTCCTACCACGAATCTCCTCAGCGAGGCACGCCATGGATCAACCGCCGGTCAACGCCGATATCAACTCACAAGAGCACTGGACGAAGAAAGGCGACATCAAGCTCTTCCTGTGGGAAAAGTACGCGGGCAGTCCGGGCGGCAAAAAGGGCACGGTGTTGTTCGTGCACGGTTCGTCCATGGCTTCGCAACCGACCTTCGACCTGCAGGTGCCCGGGCGGGCGCATTCCTCGGCGATGGACTGGTTCGTCGAGCAGGGTTTTGACGCCTGGTGCTTCGACATGGAAGGCTACGGGCGCTCGGACAAGGAGCGCGACATCAATTTCGACATCGCCAATGGCGCCGACGACCTGGCGGCCGCCACCGACTACATCATCCGGACGCGCGGCGTCAGCCGGTTTCTGGTCTACGGCATTTCTTCGGGCGCGCTGCGCGCGGCGCTCTTTGCCCAGCGCCACCCCGAGCGCGTCAGCCGGCTCGCGCTCGATGCGTTCGTGTGGACCGGTGAAGGCAGTCCGACGCTCGAGGAGCGGCGCAAGAAACTGCCGCAGTGGAGCAGCATGAACCGCCGCCCGATCGACCGCGCGTTTGTGCGCAGCATTTTCAATCGGGACCATCCGGGCTGCGCGGAAGAGAAAGTGATCGAGGCCTTCGCCGACGCCATTCTCGCGCTCGACGACTCGGTGCCGACCGGCACCTATGTCGACATGTGCTCGAAGCTGCCGGTGGTGGACCCCGCAAAGATCACGGCCCCCACGCTCATCATGCGCGGCCAGTTTGACGGCATTGCGGGCTTCGACGATCTGCTCGAATTCTTCAAGCGTCTGCCCAATCCCGACAAGCAGTTCACGGTGATGGCCGGCATCTCGCACGCGAGTTTCCACCAGATCAACTATCTCATGGTGTATCACATCCTCCACTCGTTCTTCAGTCAGCCTGAACCGATCTATCGCGGCTAGGGTCCAAGAGAGGTTCTCTGCAACAACCTGTTTGCCATTTTTCCACGGAGTAAATGCGATGAAATCCAACTTTATGGTCTGCCTTGCCCGGCTTGCGCTGGGCCTGCTGGCGGCGGGCGCGGCCGCGGGGGTCGCGGCGCAGACTTGGCCAACCAAGCCGGTCCGTGTCATCGTGCCGTTCGGCGCGGGCGGCGGGACCGACATCCAGGCGCGGTTGCTGGGGAAGCATTTCAATGAAAGCCTGAAGCAGACCTTTATCGTGGATAACCGGTCGGGGGCTGGCGGCCTCATCGGCGCGGAACTCGCGGTGCAATCGCCACCCGATGGTTACACGATTTTGTTCACGACGGCCTCCCTGGCGGTAAACGTGACGCTCTACGGCAAGCGGGTCAAATTCGATCCGTTGAAGAACCTGGCGCCGGTGAGCTGGATTTCCTCGACTCCGCTCGTGCTGGTCGCGCATCCCAGCGTGCCGGCGAAGTCCGTGAAAGACCTCGTTGCGCTTGCCAAACGAACCGGCAAAATGAATGCCGGCTCGAACGGCGCCGGCACCACCAGTCATCTGTCCGTCGAAATGCTCAAGCAGATGACCGGCGTCAATGTGGCGCACATTCCGTACAAGGGGGGTGGGCCGGCGATGGTGGGGCTGGTCAGCGGGGAGACCGACTTCCTTTTTGCCACGGGGCCGGTCGCAGCGACCCAGATCAAGTCCGGCAAGGTCAAGGGGCTGGCGGTGACCACCGTGAAGAAGTCTTCGGCGTTTCCCGATCTGCCGACCATGAGCTCGTTCTTTCCCGGATTCGAGTCGGATAACTGGTATGCCATGTTCTTCCCCGCCGGTACGCCAAAGTCGATCGTGGACCGGCTCAACTCGGAAATCGCGAAGGCGCTCAAGGCGAAGGACCTGCAGGAGTTCATGGCGCGGGAAGCGCTCGATCCGGTTGCAAGTTCCCCCGAACAACTGCAAGCGAACTTCAAGCGCGAAATCGAGCGCTACGCCAAGATCATCAAGGCGGGCAATATCACGGTCGAATAGGACTGACACGCGTCGGGGGTGGCGCGGGGAGTCAGCGCCATCCCGTCCTGCAGACTTTACGCCCCCCGACGATCTCCGGGCGTTCTTTTAGCGGCAGCCGGAAGTCGTGGCCCGCTGTCGCCTGCCTAACGTTGTTGCGCCGCAACGTATCGGCCCATTGTGTCGTGCAGCCCTGTCCATTGACACGCTTGCACTCAGCCCCCAGCGCCTCCACTACCGTGATTTTGCGCTGCATCATCGCTGGCGTGGGCCACAATTAATGAACACAATGTGGACTTGTTCGGGTAGACTGGGCCAAGTATGGCGGACCCAAGCACAACCTCATCGAGGTCTGTCAAACGTCAGTGCCTGCGCGAGCAGTGCGCCGCGGTAATACGAAGCAGGTCCATTACAACTATATGCGAGGAGGCAACATGGAGTGGAGAACCATCTGGCGTCATACGGGTGCGGCGCTGCTGGCGACGGCGTTCGCTTTTTCAACCCAAGCGCAGGCCGCAAGCTGGCCGGAGAAGCCGGTTCGCGTGGTCGTGCCGTTCGGCACCGGCGGCGGCACCGACATCCAGGCGCGTCTGCTTGCCGACAACCTTCAGAAAGCTACGGGCCAGAGATTCGTGATTGAGAATCGCTCGGGTGCGGGCGGCCTGATCGGCGCGGAAAATGTGGTCAACTCGCCCGCCGACGGTCACACGATCCTCTTTACGACGGCGACGCTGGCGATCAATACCACGCTTTATTCCAAGACGCTCAAGTTCAATCCCCGGACCGACCTCGTGGCCTCCACCCTGGTGTCCAACGCCCCTAACGTGCTGTGCGTGCATCCGAGCGTACCGGCCCGATCGGTCAAGGACCTGCTCGCGCTCGCCAAGAGAACCCCCGAGGGACTCAACAACGGCGTCAACACCCCCGGCAGCACCAGCCATCTCGCCGCCGAGATGCTCGCGCAGCTCGGGAAGATCAAGACGGTGATCATTCCATTCACCGGCGGCGGGCCGGCGGTAATTGCGTTGATGACGGGCGACATCGATCTGCTGTTTGCCACTGGCCCCGTCGCTGCGGCCAACCTGAAGACCGGGCGCATCCGTTGTCTTGCGGTAACGACGGCGACAAAGAACGTTTCTTTCCCGGACCTCCCGCCGATCAACACCTTCGTTCCCGGTCTGGTGATCGGCAACTGGTACGCGATGTTCTTCGCGAAGGGCACGCCGTCGGAAGCCATCACCCGGCTGAGTGCGGTGATGAAGCAGGCGCTGGATGACGAAAAGATCAAAGGCTTTTACGCGCGGGAAGGGCTGGAGCCCGTCGGCAGTTCTCCCGAGGCGCTGCGCAAGCAGTTCGAAACCGACGTCGAAAAATATGCGAAGGTGATCAAGACCCGCAACATCCCGCTGCGGTAAGCGTTTCGCGGTGCGGCGTTAAGCGCCGCACCCGAACGCCGGCGCGCTTCCGTTCACGGGGGCGCTTTTTTTTGTGCCGTCCTATAATGCGGGGCACAAAAACGTCAACGAATCTTCCGAGGTCCGTCATCATGCCCGCAGCTGTTTCCAACGTCCGTCCCGCACCCGACAGGGTTCTCGTCCAGATTGCCGATTATGTCGATCGCTATCAGATTAAAAGCAAACTTGCATGGGAAACCGCGCGGCTGACACTCATCGATACGCTGGGCTGTGGTTTCGAGGCGCTTTCGTATCCCGCCTGTACCAAGCTGCTGGGACCGGTTGTGCCCGGCACCATCGTGCCGAACGGCGCGCGCGTGCCCGGCACCGCTTTCGTGCTGGATCCCGAGCATGCCACGCTCAATACCGGCGCGCTCTTCCGCTGGATCGATTTCAACGACGCGTTCTACGGCGAGACCGTGATCCACCCCTCGGACACGTATGGCGGCATTCTCCCGGTGGCGGACTGGCTCTCCCGCGCACGCATGGCGCAAGGCGGGAAGCCGCTGCTCATGCACGACGTGCTGGAGGCGGGCATCAAGGCCTACGAGGTAATGGGCGGGCTCGCCATCGAGAACGGCTTCACCAGCGTCGGGCTGGACCACACGATCCTCGTGAAGATCGGCGTCACGGCGGTCGTAACCAGAATGCTCGGCGGGACACGCGAGGAAATCATCAACGCGGTGTCGAACGCCTGGCTTGACGGTCACGCACTTGCCGCCTTCCGCAGAAAGCCCAACACCGGCTCGCGCAAATCGTGGGCGGCGGGGGATGCCGCGAGCCGCGGCGTGCGGCTCGCGCTGATGGCGGTGAGAGGCGAGATGGGCTATCCCGCGGCGCTCAGCGCCAAGCGCTGGGGTTTCTACGATGTGCTGTTCAAAGGCAAGCCGTTCAGGTTCCAGCGGCCGTTCGGCACCTACGTGATGGAGAACACGTTGTTCAAGATCCCGTATCCCACGGCCTTCCACGGCCAGAGCGCGGTCGAAGCGGCGATCAAGCTCCATCCGCTGGTGAAGGACCGGCTCGAGGCGATCAAGCGCATCGAGGTGAAGTGCCACAACTCCTCGATGACCATTCTCGACAAGACCGGGCCGCTCTACAACCCCGCCGACCGCGACCCCTGCATGCAGTACATGATCGCAATCGGCATGATCTTCGGAACCATGACGGCGGAGCACTACGAGGACCGCGTTGCCGCCGACCCCCGCATCGACAAGCTCCGCGCCAAGATGAAGCTGTCAGAATCGGCGCGCTTCGAGAAGGACTACCACGATCCTGCCAAGCGCTCCAACGCCAACTCCGTCCAGGTGTTCTTCAACGACGGCAGCAAGGCGCCGCTCTCGGAAGTCGAGTATCCGCTCGGCCATCGCCGCCGGCGCGAGGAGGGCGTGCCGGTCCTGATGCAGAAGTTCGACAAAAACGTCGCCCGGGTGTTCGCGGCGAAACAGCGCGATCGGATCCTGGAAGTGTGCCTCCACCAGCAACGGCTGGAGGCGACACCGATCAACGAGTTCATGGACCTGATGGTCGTGTAGGGCTCGGTCTGCTAAAGTGGTGTAATCAGGGCTGCAACGATTCTCCGTTTTTCCCAACGCGGCTGATGCAGCCGGGCGGGCCGGTCATGGCCAGAGGCAAGGACCCGTGGATGGCGGCGTCGGATGTCATTCCGATGTTCCCGACACTGGTCTGGAAAGTACAGCTCGAGGCGCAGTTGCATGAGGCGATCGACGCCAGGATTCTCGGCGTGCTCGGTGAAATCCGCCGCGATCTGCCGCCGCTTGCCTCGGGCGAGGGCTGGCAGTCGGAGCAGACGCTTCATCAACGCGAAGAATTAAGCGAGCTCGTTTCCTGCATCAACAAGGCGGCAAAAAGCGTGCTGCAATTCCTGCGGATCGGGTATGGCGCCTTCGAGATCACCGGCTGCTGGGCGAATGTGCTCGCGAAGGGCGCCGTGCACCGGGCGCACAGCCATCCCAATAATTTCCTGAGCGGGGCTTACTACGTCCGCACTTTTCCCGGCGCGGACACCATCAATTTCCATGACCCGAGGAGTCAGACCGGCATCATCCGGCCGCCGGTGGCGCAACTCACGGCCGAGAATACGGATCAGGTGGTGGTGAACGTCAAGAACGGAACACTGCTCCTCTTTCCCGCTTACCTCCAGCACTCGGTGGATGCGAACGCGAGCGAGGAAGAGCGGGTGAGCGTCAGCTTCAATATCATGTTTTCCGGGTTCACGGAAAACCTCAGCCGTCCGCTGTGGTAAAGGGGCCGCTTACGCCTAACAGGGTGTTTGAAAAAGCCGTCATATACCGTTCGTGTCGAGCGTAGTGCGACGAAGTCGAGACATGAACGACTGATTATTCAGCGACTTGTTCACACTTCGACTCCGCGCTCACGCGCTCCGCTCAGTGCGAACGGACTTTTTTTAACAGCTTGCTAACCCCACGACCAGAAGTCATTGCGCTCGTCCATGTAGAACCGGGCGAGCACCATGCGGTGCACTTCCGAGGCGCCGTCGACGAGCCGCGCCTGGCGCGCGTAGCGGTAGATCCATTCGAGGATGGTGTCCTTGGAATAGCCGCGCGCGCCGTTGAGCTGGATCGCGGTGTCTACCGCCTTGTGCAGCACATCCGCGACCGCGATCTTGGCCATCGAGATTTCCTTGCGCGCAAAATCGCCTTGATCGAGCTTCGCCGCGGCGCGCATCACCAGCAGCCGCCCGATGTCGATCTGCATCGCCGCTTCCCCGAGCAGCCATTGCACGCTCTCGCGGTCAGCCAGCTTCCTCCCGTTCGCTTCGCGCTGCGCGACGTACTCGGCGGCAATGTCCATCGAGCGCCGCGCCAGCCCCAGCCAGCGCATGCAATGGGTGAGCCGCGCGGTGCCGAGCCGGATCTGCGCCACCTTCAATCCGTCGCCGACGTTCATCAGCCGGTTCTCGTCGGGAATTTCGAGCCCGTCGAATTCCAGCTCGCAATGGCCGCCGTGCTCTTCCGGCCCCATGATCGGGATGCGCCGCACGATGCGCCAGCCCGGCTGGTCCCGATCGAACAGGAAGGCGGTGAGCCCCTTGCGCCTGTCATCGGAGGTCTTCGCGATGAGGATGAAGTGCTGTGCGATATCCGCGCCGGTGATGAACCACTTGCGGCCGTGAATCACCCATCGGTCACCTTTCTTCGCGGCGGTGGTGAGCATCATGGACGGATCCGAGCCGGCGCCCGGCGCGGGCTCCGTCATCACGATCGCCGAGCGCACTTTGCCGTCGATGATCGGCTGCAGCCAGCGCTTTTTCTGCGGCTCGGTGCCGACCTTGTTGAGCACGATCATGTTGCCGTCGTCCGGCGCTGCACAGTTGAAGCTGACCGGCCCGAAGATTGAATAGTTCATTTCCTCGTAGCAGGCGGCCATGGCGACGATGTTCAGGCCCTGGCCGCCGCGCTCCTTCGGCATCTGCGGCGCCCACAGGGCCGTGGTTTTCGCCTTGGCGCGAACCTGTTCCAGCACCTCGAGACGGATATTCTCATGCTCGTCATAGGCGCTCGCGTCGCGCTCGA
>JACQOK010000094.1 GCA_016202565.1 Betaproteobacteria bacterium
ATGCTCAACCTCGCGGCAGTCCTGGGACTGCTTAATCTGTTCCGGCGCATTCCGACGACCCTCCAGCAGCGGGAGGACACGCGGTCGCAGCGCATGATGGAACTGGTGAAGGATCCGTCGCTGCGCCGCACCTTCATCGCGAGCGGCGTGGTGATGACCGGCGTCGATCTTTATCAGCTGTACATGCCGCTCTACGGCCACGCGGCCGGACTTTCCGCCTCCGCCATCGGCATGGTGCTCGGCGCGTTCGCGGCCGCGGCGTTCATGGTGCGCGCCATGATTCCGCTGCTGGTGCGCCGGTTCGGAGAAGAGAAGACGCTCCTCCATTCGCTCTATCTCGCGGCGGCGACGTTTCTGCTGATCCCGTTCTTCAAGCAGGCGGTAGTGCTGGGGGCGATTTCCTTCGTGCTCGGCCTGGGCCTGGGCCTCGGGCAGCCGCTGTCCACCATCCTGACCTACAACTATTCGCCGGCGGGGCGAGCCGGAGAAGCGCTCGGGCTGCGCATCGCCGTCAACAATTTCATGCATGTGGCGGTGCCGGTGACGTTCGGCGCGGTGGGGGCGGCCTTCGGACTGTCGCCGGTGTTCTGGACGAGCGCCATGTTTCTCGCGGCGGGCGGCTATTCGAGCCGCGGCGGCAGGGCGGTGTAGCCCGTGGGGATCTACGTCGTTTTCCTGATCGTGTTGTGCAACATGACGAGTTTTCGCGGCAGCAAAGTGCTGGTGTCTCTGTTCGCGATCGAACTCGGTGCGCCGCAGTTCTACATCGGTATCCTGGTGGCGCTGTATTCGCTCTTTCCGATGCTGCTCGCGCTCTATGCGGGCAAACTCTCCGACCGGCTGGGCGTGCGCTGGCCCATGATTATCGGGTCGATCGGTCTTGCGATGGGTCTCTCGCTGCCCTATCTGTTTCCTGCGCTGGCGGCGCTTTACGTCTCGGCGGCGCTCATCGGCGGGTCTCACGTGTTCTACAACGTGTCGGTGCAGAACCTCGTCGGCACCCTGAGCGGCGCGAATGATCGCACCCGAAACTTCACGAACTACGGTCTGATCATGGCCGTGGGGGGATTTCTCGGACCGCTCGTCGCTGGATTTTCCATCGACCGGCTGGGCCACGCCGCGAGCTATCTGCTGCTTGCCGCGGGTCCGCTGATTCCGGTGACAATCATGCTGTTGGCACGCAAGCTCGGGCGGCAACGTGCGGCGCACAGCGCCGGCGAAGAACACGCGGTGAACGCGAAGAGCCTGCTCGGCAATCCGCCGCTGCGGCGCACGTTGATCACCGGCGCCGCCATCCTCACCGGCATCGATCTCTTCCAGTTCTACATGCCGATCTACGGCAACGCGATCGGACTGTCCGCGACCACGATTGGCGTAGTACTCAGCATGTTTGCGGCCGCGTCGTTCGTTGTGCGGCTGGTGATGCCGGCGCTGCTGCGGCGCTGGAGCGCCGAAACCGTACTCACCTGGTCGCTGTACGCGGGGTGCATCGCCTATCTGCTGTTTCCACTGTTCGAGAGCGCGGTGCTGCTGGCGGCGATGGCGTTCGCCCTGGGGCTGGGCATGGGCTGCGGCCAGCCGCTTACGTTGTCACTGATTTACAGCCGCGCGCCGCAGGGCCGCTCGGGCGAAGCGCTGGGCCTGCGCGTCACGATCAACAATTTCATGCATATCGTGGTGCCACTTCTCTTCGGCACCATCGGCTCGGTTTTCGGCGTTGCCCCGGTGTTCATCGCCAATGCCCTGATCCTGGGCAGCGGCGGCGTGCTGATCGGGCGCGGCGACAAAAGGTAGACCTTATAATACGCGTTTACTTGGAGGGCGCAGCCGTGAAGATCGCAGTCATCGACGATTACCAGGACGCGTTTCGCAATCTCGATTGCTACGCGAAACTCAAGGGCCACGAGGTCGTCGTGTTCCACGAGACGGAGAAGGACCCGGTGAAGCTCGCCGAGCGGCTGAAGGACGCGGATATCGTGCTGCTTACCCAGCAGCGCTCGCGTTTTCCGCGCGCAGTCGTGGAGCGCCTGCCTAAGCTCAAGCTGATCAGCCAGACCGGAGGCAACATCGCTCATATTGACAAGGCAGCGTGCACCGAGCGCGGCGTGCTGGTCTCGGGCGCCGGTAGAGGCAATCCCAACCCGACTGCGGAGCTTACGTGGGGGCTGATCCTGTCCGCGCTCCGATCCATACCTTACGAGGTGCAGCGCCTGAAGGAGGGGCACTGGCAGTCCACCTTGGGCGACGGGGTGAAGGGCAAGGTGTTCGGCGTCTACGCGTTCGGGAAGATCGGCAGCGTGGTGGCGCGCGTGGGCAAGGCGTTCGAGATGCGCGTCGTGTGCTTCGGCCGGGAGGCTTCGACCGCGCGCGCCCGGGAAGCCGGGTTCGAGGTCGCGGGCAGCCGCGACGAGTTTTTCTCGTCCGCTGATGTTCTGACGCTACACCTGCCGCTCAACGCGGAGACGCGTGGCATCGTCAAGCGTGCGGACCTGGCACGCATGAAACCGACTGCGCTCATCGTCAATACGAGCCGTGCCCCGCTCATCGAGGAGGGCGCGCTGGTGGAAGCGCTCAAGCAGGGACGGCCAGGGCGCGCCGCCGTGGACGTGTACGAGGACGAGCCGGTTTTGGACGCGAATCACCCCCTCATCCAGATGCGCAGCGTCGTGTGCACGCCACACCTCGGCTACGTGGAGACGGCAAATTACAGCTCGATCTACGGCACGGCGGTCGACAATATCGTCGCGTTCATTGCGGGAAAGCCGGTTAACGTGCTCAACCCGGAAGCGCTCAAAAAACCGTGAGACCGGGAGGGCGAGAGGGAGTGAGAGCGTAAGCGCGGGAGGGCGTGAGAGGGAAGAATAAAAAGCCCTTCTCGATCTCACGATCTCCCGATCTCGCGACTCACGAATCAGCGATCAAGCGGAGACACACAGTGGCAAAGATGAGATGCGGCTTGGCGGCCGTGGAAGCGCTGCGCGCGGCGGGCGTGACCAAGGTATTCGGGTTGATGGGCTCGAGCACGCTCGAGATGTACGACGCGCTCTACGACGCGAAGGACATGGCCTACGTCGGCGTGCGGCACGAAAACTGCGGCACCCACATGGCGGACGCGTATGGACGCGTGACGCAGACGCCGGGGCTTTTCATCTGCGGGCAGGCCGGTCCCGGCTCGGTCAACATGATGCTCGGGCTCGCTGCGGCGAAGATGGCGTATTCGCCGGTCGTGGCGATCACGGGGCTCCCCGCGACCGAGCATCTCGGACGCGACGGATTCCAGGAAATCGATCAGCACACGCTGTTCCTCCCCGTCACCAAGCGGGTCATGACGGTTCCGCGCCCCGATCGAATTCCCGAGTTCATCCTCGAGGCTTTCCGCATCGCGAATTCGGGACGCCGCGGCCCGGTAGTGGTCATGATTCCGCGCGATCTGTTCAATCATGACATCGATGTCGAGATTCCGGGGTCGGCGTCGGAAATGTTGGAAGGTGCGGTGGACCGCGATGCGCTCGACCGGATCAAGGACATGATCCTTGCCGCCAAGGCGCCGGTGATCCACGCGGGCGCAGGCATCAAATGGGGACGCGGCAGCACGAGCCTCACCAAGCTCGCCGAAACATTGCAGTTGCCAATCACCACTTCGGCCGGACACGGCGATGTCGTGCCGGTCGATCACGCCCTGTATGCGGGGACCGTGGGCCCGCGTGGCAATTCCGTGGCGAGCGGGCTTATGCGCGAGGCCGACTTGATCCTCGCGCTCGGCACGCGGCTCGGCTTCAATACCACCCGCTATCAGTACGACAACATTTCGCATGAGGCCCGAATCGTGCAAGTGGACATCGACCCGATCGCCGTCGGACGTTATTTTCCGGTTGCGCTCGGCATTGTGGGCGATGCCGGCACGATCGCGGGCGCGCTCGCCGCCATCATGAAAGCGATTCCGGCTGAGAAGGCGCCGTGGCGGGCGCGCAATGAGAAGTTCGCCAAGGACCGGCAGCAGCTCGCGCAGCGGCGCGAGGAATCCGGCAGCCATGCCGGTAAGCCCCTGCATCCGGACGTGATCTACGCCGAGCTGCGGAAGGTTGCGCCGCGTGATGCATTGTTCACCATCGATGCCGGGACCACCGGACTCCAGGCGACCGACCAGTTGCCGTATCGCACGGTGCCCGCGCTGCTCACGCCGCTCGACTGCGGCAGCATCGGCTTTTCCTACGCGGCGGGGCTGGGCGCGAAAGTCGCTGCGCCGGGCCGCACCGTGATTTCACTCATGGGCGACGGCGGCTTCGGAATGACGATGGGGGAAATGGCGACCGCGGTGATGCACGACATCCCCACCATCGCCATCGTCATGGACAACGGCGCGTGGGGATCGGAGATCGCGTATCAGCGTGATTTCTTCAATCATCGCTACATCGGCGCGCACGTGTTGAGCCCGCGCTTCGACGAGGTGATGAAGCTGACCGGCGGCATCGGATATTACGTCACCGAGCGCGGCGAGACTGCCGACGCGGTCAACCACGCGATGAAGGAGGGCAAACCCGCGGTGATCCACGCCAAGGTCGATCCCGAGGCGGTGATCAGTTTCCGCACCGACGCCTTGAAGAAACGATGACGAGTGAGTGACGAGCCTCAAGAACTCGTTAGATCGGGAGGTCGGGAGATCGGAAGTGGACGAACAGCCCTCTTACGCCCTCCCGCTCTCACGACTCACGGTTTTCAGTGCAGGTGCTTGTTGCGCGGGTGGAGCGGGATCACGGTCGAGGTCGGGCTTTGCTCGCCGGCGGCGCGCTTTGCCGTCAACTCGGTGTCGAACATCTGGTTGATGAGTGCCGCCACCTGATCGACTTCCTGCTTGTTCAGATGGCGTGAAAGCATGGAGGACACATCCTCGACCACGCACTGGCGGCGGAATTCGTGAATGGCTTCCGGCGTCGGGCCGACGAACATCTGGTAGAACTCGTCATCGCCGTGCTCGGGATAATAGGTGACCTCGATTTCCGAGGCGTACTCGGTAAGCGTGCCGAGAGCGTGGAACGCCTCGGTGAGGCGGCTGTGAAAGCTGCGCCCGACCTCTCCGGTCCAGCACATGTTGAGCGTGCGCTCGCGTGTGTCGAACACGATGCCCGGTTCGTCCCGTTCGACGCTCGCCGCTTCCGCAATGGTGTCCACATCCAGGTACTCGAGCCACGGCCGGAGCGCCTGTTCGACCTGAGGCAGCCGCACCCCTTTGCACAGGAACGCGTTGCCGTGAACGTGAACTTCCATCCTCATATGCCTTCGACTCCGATCTCAATCCCCGGTTAATAGGGGGCAATAAGCATAGCACAATGTCCATGAGTCGTGAGGTCGTGAGTCGTGAGATCGGGAAAGATCGTGAGGTCGGGAGATCGGGAAATCGGGAGGTCGGGAGGTCGGGAGGTCGGGAGATCGTGAGATCGTGAGATCGTAAGATCGTGAGATCGGAAGGGGGCGAATTTCCCTCTCACGCCCTCACGGAACTTGTCGCTCTCACGCCCTCCCGCTCTCCCGCTCTTGCGTCCTTCCGCCTTCATCCTTCATCTTTCTGCGAGCAGCCCCAGGTCGCCAAGCAGGGCACTCATCTCCGTGTCCTCGCGCAGCAGATATTCGCGCAAGCGCGGGCCGTCGAGATACATGCCGGTCCAGTAATGCCGCGCGAGTGCGGCTTTCCATTCCGCGGTTGCGATGGCGGCAGCGAACACGCCTTCCCAGAAGGCGATCTGCGCTGCCGTGAGTCCGCGCGCGCCGCTGACGCCCCGCCAGGCGCCGATCACGCAGTCCACGGACTGCTCAACCCATGTCGGCGTCTGCTCGTATAGCCCGGAAAGACGCGTGGGCGCGGAAACGGCCAAGGCGCGTACCGTGCCAGCGGCAAGCTCCGTGACAGCGCTCGCCGCCGTTATCGCGGCAACTTCAGCGTTCCCGGCCACCACGTCGGCGACAGCATCGAGCGCGGAATCGAATACTCGGATCTTCGGCGCCTTCACGTCGCCGCCCGCGTGCCGGATCACCTTCGCAAGCGCGATATGGTTGGGATTCCCCAGCGCAGTCGAGAGCGCGACCGTCACCGAAGCGGCGTCCACGCCCAGCCGCTGCAGTAAATCGCTGCCGCTCTCGATCGCGGAGTCGGCACGCACGACGAACGCGATGTACTCGGTGTACAGAATGGCAAGCGGTGTAAACGCGGTATGATCGAAGGCCGCGATGCCGACCAGGTGATCGGTAGTGAGATTGGGTGAGCTGATCGAGAGCACATGCGGATCGCCCGCGTGGTTCTCGACGTAGGCCCAGGCCTTGCGCGCGCCGTCGCCTGGAATGTTGACGACCTTGACCGGAACCTCGATCAGCCGCCGCGAGTCGATCACCTTTGCCAGTGCGCGCGCGGTTCGATCCAGACCGCCGCCGGGCGGCGTGCCGGCGACGATTTCGACTTCGCGTTGCGGGCGCCATCGGTGACGGGCGCCAACCGCGGTACTCATTGAAACTGCTCCTTTTGCCGTACACGTCGGCCGGTTCTACCCGTAGCGCGCGTGGCGCTGGCCGCTGCGGCCGGGGGGCATGTCCGGCACTGACTGATCATCGAAGCTCCGGGCTACTTTCAGTTCAGGCCAGCGTGTCGAGAAGCGCCTTGGCAACCTTGAGGTCGGCAGTGTCGAAGCCCTCGGTGAACCATCCGTACACGGGAGCGAGCGTGGCATGTGCTTCCTCGCGCCGCCCCTGCTGCTCCAGCAGCCGCGCGAAGCTCGTCGCAGCCCGCAGTTCGAGCGATTTCTCCCCTCGGGTGCGCGCGAGCCCGATCGCTTCACCGAAGCGGTGTTCCGCTTCGGCGGGAAGAGGTTGCTTTTGCCTCAGCAGCAGTTCGCCCTCGAGCCGCAGGATCTCCGGTGCGGAAAAAGTCATGCGATGTTCCTCCGGTATCGAGCGCAACGCCTGCAGTCCTTCGTCGGCGTACCCCCATTCCGCGCACAATTCGGCGAGGACGCATAGGCAGACCACCTTTCGCGACGCCGTGGTACCCAAGGACGCTATTTGTTGGTGCAGCTCGGCAACGGTGCCGCTGCTCGTCCGCTCGCGCTTCATCGCGTGCATGAGAATATTTGGAACGTCCCTCCAGGAGGATATTCCATGCGCTTCGGCGAGCGCGATCATCCGCTCGATGTTCGCGAGGGCCGACTCGCGCTCGCCGCGCTGGCACTGGACCCATGCCGAATACCAGAGTGCGATTACCGTCGTCTGCGGATGCTTGAGTTCGTCAGCCAACCGGCAGGCGTCCTGGAGGTGCTCAAGCGCGCGATCCGGATATCCGACCAGCCAGCGATTCATCGCCAGGTGCCAGCGGCAGCATGCACCGGGATCGTGGCCGGCGTAGAGAAAGGCATACGCTCCGTGACGATCGCGGTCGTAGATGGCGAGCCCCTCTTCCATATGACTGATCGCCTGCAAAGGGCGCCCCATCGACGTGAGCGTGGGCCACAGCGAATGGTGTGCCTCCAGCAGCTGACCGGTATCATCGCCATTGCGCGCCGCATCGAGCAGCCGTTCTCCGGCTGTCAAGGCATCCGCGTAGCATCCTCGAGTGTAGTTGACAAACCACAGGCCCCATAGCGCCGGGAAGCGGCTGGCATCTGCTCCGAGCTGATCGACCAGCTCCAGCGCGCGCGAGTACAGGTTCTCCACCGCCGTCGACGAAGGTCCTTTCACTGCGATCAGCGCCGGCCCTAGCGCCATGCGGATTTCGAGCGCCTGATTCAGTGATTCCGTCGTCTGAGGAAGTTCATCGATGAGCGCGAGCGCCTCCTCGAAATACGCAACGGCTTCCCGATTCGCCGAGCGGCTTATTGCCTTCGACCCGGCTTCGCTAAGGTAGCGCACGGCCTTCGGAAGGATCCGGCCTCTCACCGCGTGGTGCGCCAGACGTTCGATCTGCTCCGAGAGGCGATCGGCATAAAGCCGCTCGATCGCCTCCACGATCGCCGCGTGGAGCGCACGCCGCCGGTCCTGAAGCACACTGCCATACGCGACCTCGTGGGTAAGCGCGTGCTTGAACGCAAATTCGAATTCGGGGAACAGTTGCGCCTCGTACACGAACTCGGCGGTCTGGAGCGTCGCAAGGCACTGCCGCAGCGCTTCCTCGTCGACCTCGGCTATCGCCCGCAGCAGGGTGAAGGGAACATGAGTTCCGACTACCGCGGCGGCCTGAAGCAGGCGTTTTTCCTCCGGACCCAGCCGGTCGATGCGCGCGGCAATGATCGCCTGAACCGTCGCCGGCACCTGCAGCGTATCGGGCGCCCGGACGAGCCGGTAAGCACTGCGCTCCCCGACCAGCGCGCGCGTCTCGACCAGCGTACGCACGCTTTCCTCCAGGAACAATGGGCTGCCCGCGGTCCGCTCGATCAGGAACTGCTTGAGCGACTCGGTGCTCGGATCCCGCCCGACAAGCGCGTCGAGGAGATGCTCGGCGCTCTCGGGCGGCAAGGGGTCGATGTGGAGTTGGCAGTAGTAGGTCTTGTTCGCCCAGCCGTGCCGGTATTCCGGCCGGTAGTTGACCGCGAGCAGAATGCGCGAGGCGGGCAGGCTTTCGACGAGGCTGTCGAGGAACGCCTGGGTCTCGCCGTCGATCCAGTGCAGATCCTCGAACACCAGCATCATGGGATGCACCTGGTTCTCGCGCAGGAGGAGACGTTTGACCGCCGCGAGCGTCTGGCGGCGCCGTTCGGCCGGCTCCAGCGTGAGGAACGCGCTGTCCTCGGGCAGCGCGTCGAGCAGCCACAGCGCGACCGGAACCGTGTCCTTCAAAGCGTCATCCAACGTCAACAGCCCGCCGGTCACCTTGACGCGAATTCCGCGGATGTCGTCGCGCGCATCAATCTTGAAGTAGCTGCGGAGAAGATCCGCAAGCGGCAGATAGGGTGTCGCTTTGCCGTAGGAAACCGATCCCGACTCGAGAACCAGCCAGTCCTGGACGTGGTGCGAATGGATGAACTCGTAATAGAGCCGTGATTTTCCGACGCCGGGCTCGCCCACGACCGCGACAATACGGCCCCGGCCCCGGTGCGTCTCATCCGCGGCGCGGCGTAGCTGGTCGAGCTCCGTGTCGCGCCCTACGAAGCGGGTGAGGCCGCGCGCCCGCGCCGCCTGAAGGCGGGTCCGCGCCGCTCCCGCCCCCGCGAGCTCATACACCTCCACCGGTTCCGCAAGACCCTTCACCGGGACGGGGCCGATGCCTTTCACTTCGACGTAGCCCTCGGCAAGCGCGAGCGTGTTGGCCGTGAGCCGGATCGTTCCCGGGGTGGCGAGCTGCTCCATGCGCGCCGCGAGGTGGGTCGTCTGGCCGACCGCCGTGTAGTCCATTCGCAGGTCGCTTCCGATCGAGCGCACGACGACTTCACCGGAGTTGAGGCCGACGCGAATTTGGACCTCGATCCCGTGCGCGCGGCGAACCTCCTCGGTGTAACGACGGATCGCTTCCTGCATGCGGAGCGCGGCGTAGCACCCGCGCACCGCGTGGTCCTCATGGGCGAGCGGCGCGCCGAACAGCGCCATGATTCCGTCTCCCATTACCTGGTTCACGGTGCCTTCGTAATGATGCACGGCCGCCATCATCCGCTCGAGCACCGGGTCCAGGAGTTTGCGGGCTTCCTCGGGATCACGGTCGGCGAGCAGCTCCATGGAGCCCTTCAGGTCGGCGAAAAGCACAGTGACCTGCTTGCGCTCGCCTTCGAGGGCAGCCCGCGAATCGAGGATCCGCTCGGCGAGATGCCGCGGCGTGTACGTTGCTGGCTCCGGGGTGGCGCCGACCGGATGAGCACATTCGGGGCAGAACTTCGCTGCAGGGGGCAGGGCGGCTCCGCATCGCGCGCAGCTCCGTGCAAGCGGCGCACCGCACTCCACGCAGAACTTCGCGGTGGCCGGGTTATCGTGCCGGCAACGTGAGCAATTCACGGCGCACCTCCTCCTCTACTGCTCAAGCCTCGCGAAACAGCCGGCCGGCGCCGGGCACAGCCCGCCGATCGCCCATCAGGCGCAGCATCTTCCACATCGAAGACGCATTGCTCGTTACCACCGGTTTTCCGAATCTGCGTTCCAGGGACTCGATGATCTCGAGCGTGCGGAAGTTGGAGCAACTGATGAAAATGGCCTGCGCCTCGGGACGATTCACCTCGGCGGCCAGGGCCTCGACGCGCTCCAGCGTGATGGTCGAATGCGCCTCGGTGCCCAGGCCCTGGATTGCGACCACTTCAAAACCGTCAGCCTCCAGGTAGGCCCGTACCCTTTCGTTGAGCCAGGCGGCATAGGGAGAGGCCACGCCCACACGCTTGGCGCCGACGGCACGCAGGGCATCCGCGACCGCCGCCGCCGAGGTCGCGACAGGAGTGCCGGTGGCTGCCGCGATTTCGGCTCCGACCTTCCGGTCACCCTCGGGTCCCTTCAGAAATCCTCCCGCAGTGCAGCCGTAACCGATCACATCGACCTTGGCGTGCGCCAGAAGCTTTGCTGCGGCAGGCGCCTCGGTCGCGAGCCGGAGCAGGTTTTCCTCGGTGTCGCCGGTGTGAGGGATGCGCATCGAGTGGACGGACATGGCGGTGCCCGCCATCCGCTGCACCTCGTATTCCATGACCGTATTCCACGAGGGGACGATCAGCCCCAGCTTGCGCTCCCATGTTCCCATCGCGTCATCTCCTCCCTGGCATGAGCCCTTCCCGGATCGTGTGAAGAATAACAGATGCGTCACGCCCTGGTCGTGATCGAGTGCTGAACAACTTGACGGGCGCAACCCCCCGCTACATATTAGCGGCAGGGTCGCCGGGATCGCCGCAAATGCATAAAAGGAGGGGAATCCGTGAGGACTGAACGTGCAATGCCGGCGCTCATGGCGCTGTGTCTCGCTGGAGCCGCCACGATGGTATCTGCGCCCGGCGCGTGGGCCCAGGCCCCTTCGACAGGCTCAGAGCCCGCCCTGAGCTCGTCGAAGGGACAGGCTTACCCGACCAAGCCGATCCGCATCGTGGTGCCATTTCCCGCAGGCGGCACTTCCGACATCCTGTCCCGAGCTATCGGTCAGAAGCTCACCGAAGAATGGAAGCAGCCGGTCATCGTCGACAACCGCCCGGGCGCGGGCGCCAACATCGGCGCGGAAATCGTCGTCAAGTCGCCGCCGGATGGCTACACGCTGCTCGCCGCGTCGACGATCCACACCATCAACCCGAGCCTCTATCGCAAGCTCGCTTACGACCCCGTGCGGGACTTCACGCCGATTACGCTGATCGCGGCGACTTCGCAGGTGCTCGCTGTGCATCCTTCGCTGCCGGTGAAAACGGTGAAGGAACTCATCGCGTACGCGAAGAAGCGGCCCGGCGAGATCAACTACAGTTCAGCCGGCAGCGGCAGTCAGCCGCACCTCACCGCCGAGCTATTCAAGTCGCGGACCGGGATCAATATCGTTCACGTCCCGTACAAAGGCGCGCCGCCGGCCATGGTCGATCTCCTGGCCGGCCACGTCGCGCTGTCGTTCGCGACCTCGCCCTCGGCGGTGCCGCACGTGAAAAGCGGCAAACTGCGCGCGCTGGCGGTGAGCACTGCCAAGCGCATTTCGGCACTGCCCGATGTGCCGACCATAGACGAGTCGGGCGTGCCCGGATTCGAGGCGAGCGGCGCGAACGGGCTGGTCGGCCCGGCCGGCATGCCGGGCCCAATCGTCGAGAAGCTCAACGCCGCGGTGGTCAGAATCGTGAAGGAGCCCGCCATGAGCAAGTTCCTGAGCGAACAGGGCGCCGACCCGTTCACCACCACGCCTGCCGAGTACGCGGCCTACATCAAGTCGGAAGTGGCGAAGTGGGCGAAGGCAGTGAAGGATTCGGGCGCGCGCGTCGATTGATTCGGAAAATCCAGCCACTGAGGACACAGAGTTCAATGGCACTATTTTAAGGAAGACGGAATAGGGAAAGGCTGATACCTGAAGGGGTTACGATGGAGGTATCGAGACTTCATTGTCACCACTGGAGGATCAGCCTTTGAGAAATGCTAACAGGAATGAGCGAG
>JACQOK010000105.1 GCA_016202565.1 Betaproteobacteria bacterium
GCGCCGCAAGCGCGACCCAGTGTGCAGCAGGAACGCCGCGCCCCGGGGCCGTCGCCGGAGGCAAGACCGAGGCCCAAGCCGGAACGCGAGCCGCGCGCTGAACGCGCGCCGGCGCAACCTGCACCGCAAGCGCGTCCGCCCGCAGAATTCCGTGGACAGCCGTCAGGATTTCCGCCGCCCGGTGCGGGCCAGCGCCCGCCGCAACGCGAGGCTGCGCCGCGGCCACAGATGCAGGCGCCGCGTCCCGAAGCCCGCCCGCAGCCGGGCCCCCCGCCGCGCGCTGGCGCGAATCCTGAACGCAAACAACACAAGAAAGATTAACCCGCCCAAAACGCAAGGGCGTTAGTACCGCGCAAGACACTTCCGTGCAATGCCGGCCGCGTGATGGCGAGTTCACGCTGCGTCGCTTGCACACCGCGCGCGAGTCGGCGCACAATCTGCGCGCGGCGCCCCGGGTTTCCTCGGCTTAGTCCCTCATGCGCTTGCGCCGCATGGCGCGTTGGGACGAGTGAATCAAACGCGTTCTCGACCATCATGACTACGAACGCGGCGGGTAACGCAAGCATCAGCGCGCTGGTCGCGCGCGAGTTGCGCCTCGCCTCGACCAGCTGGAGCATCGGCGTGCTCGGCGCCGTGGCCGAGTTCTTCCGCAGGGAAGAGGAACCTTTCGACACCGACGGCGCGACCCGCGCGGTGACCGCGCGCGGGGCGATCCGAATTGCCGTGAACGGCGCGACGCACGCGGTTGCCTGCGGCATCACCGGTGCGGAACCGTCAAGCATCGCTCTGTGCCTGCCGGCGACGGATTGCGTCATGCATGCCCGCGGCATTGTCACGGAGGCGGGGCCGGACCGGGACGCGGTGCGCGCATGCGATGTCGAGGCAACGCTGTTCGATCTCGGCTTGGGCTCCCCGTATTTCGATTTTTACATTCGCACCGCTGATCCCGCCGCCGTCGGCTGCCTGCGCCGGGGCATCGGCATGCCGCTCTTCGACGCGCGCCACAACCTGCTGCGCGAGATTCTTGCCATCAATCCGCATCGCGTGTTCGCGTCGAAACTCGGGCGCATCGAGGTCTATCAGCGCATCGCCGGCCCGGGAGAAGTGACGCCGGAGGGACCGCACACTCATCTGCTGCCCGAACTGCTCAGAACCGGCCGCATTCACGCGGAGGGCGCATTCATTCCCCCGGGCTGGGTCCCTTGCGTCCAACTCTACTTCGGTCAACCGCCGGCGCACGGCCCCGCGGCGGATCCCGCCCATGCATCTTGACGCCCCCGCTGCCACCAAAGGCGGACAATTATGTTATGTTCACGCCTGAATTTTTCGCACACTTATGGCCGATCTTTCCTCCGGCGTCCGCGCCGAACTTTATCCGGAAATCGAACCGTACAGCGCAGGCATGCTCGATCTCGACGGGCTGCATCGCATGTACTGGGAACAGTCCGGCAATCCGCGCGGCGAGCCCGTATTATTCCTGCATGGTGGACCGGGGGCCGGCGCGGCGCCGGCGCACCGGCGTTTCTTCGATCCGGCGCACTACCGCATCGTGATCTTCGACCAGCGTGGCGCCGGACGCTCGGCGCCGCTCGGCGAGCTTCACCACAACACGACGCCGCATCTTGTCGCCGATATCGAAAGCCTGCGCAGTCACCTCGGCATTGAGCGCTGGCTCGTATTTGGCGGCTCGTGGGGCAGCACGCTCGCGCTGGCATACGGCGAGGCGCACCCGGAACGCTGCCGCGGCTTCATTCTGCGCGGCATCTTCCTTTGCCGCAGCAGCGAGATCAATTGGTTCCTCCACGGACTGCGTACCCTGTTTCCCGAAGCCTGGCGTACGTTTGCAGGCGCGATACCGGAAGCCGAGCGCCGGGACTTGCTCGCGGCCTATTACCGGCGCCTCATTGATCCGGATCCGCGAGTGCACATGCTGGCCGCACGAGCCTGGAGCAGCTATGAAGGCGCATGCTCGACCCTACTGCCGAGTCCCGAAACCGTGGCCTATTTCGCGAGCGATGTGGTGGCCCTGGGACTGGCGCGCATCGAAGCCCATTACTTCAGTCACAACATTTTCCTGCGGGAAAACGAGTTGCTCGACAATATGAGCCGCATTCGCCGCATCCCGGGTCTGATCGTGCAGGGCCGCTACGACGCGGTGTGCCCGATCGTCACCGCCGACGAGGTGCACCAGGTCTGGCCGGAGGCCGAGTATATCGTGGTGCCGGACGCCGGACACTCGGCATGGGAGCCGGGCATTTGCGCCGAATTGGTGAGAGCCACTGAAAAATTCAAGACCAGGGTCTAACCGCCGCCGACCGATGATCACGCGGCCAACATCCTCTCGAGCCGAGCGCCGTTGCGGCCTCGGGTCTTGCTAACTTGCGCCGAGGACTTTGGCCGCTTTGTTCACGTCGCGCGGCTTGACCCAGAACATCGCGCCATAACGGCCATCGCCGCTCGCAACCGCATCCATCGCGATCATGTTGATGCCGGCAACGGCCAGCTTTTCGCAGATTTCCGCAATGGCGCCGGGGCGGTCGTCGCCCTGGACCAGGAACACGGTCTTGCGCGCGCCGACCTTCAGCTTGAGCTTACGCGCCGCGGTCCTGAACTGCGCCGTGTCCGCTGGAATGAAATCGACTTGGGCACGCCGCCCGTTTGGAAAGCCGGTGAAGGCGAGCAGGTCCACACCGGCGTCGCGCAGCCCTCCCAGCAACCGGGCCCCTTCGCCCACCTTGTGCGCAGTCTGCATGCTGAAATAATCGACTTTGCGTATCGTATCCATTTGTGGCTCCTGTTGTGGCGCGGGTGGCAAGCTCGTCTCTCCTCTCTAGATAGCAGCGAACGGCCCGAAAAGCAAAGAGACCACCTGCCCGAGGCATCGCCGACCTCCCGCGCGGTGAACGGCGCGTAGACAGTCCGTTCGACCGCGTGGAGTTAGCCGGATTTGTCCTTGGACCCTGCCGTGGCGAGCGATTCGAGGGCTGCTTTCTGCAGTTCGAGCGTTTTGATGGTCATGTCCACGAATCCAAGGTTCATCTTGAGCCAGGATTCGATGGTTTGCAGCTCGCCGATTTTTTTTTCGATCTCCTTTACATCGACCGTCGGCGTCATCATGCCTGGAATCGGAAACGACATCGGATTCCACATTTTCTGCATGAACTCGAATAAGTCCTTGGGCAAGTCCGGTTCCGCCATGCCGCTCTCCTTGAGGTGACCCCCGTTCAGGATCGTTCTATTATAGGACCCACTGCGGCAAGATCCCTGTTTCCATGAAATTCCTCAAAGCTGTGCGGCTCGACGACTCAGATGCCCGTATCTATGCGGAGGAAGGCGGGGCCGCGGACGACGGCGAATGGTTGGTCTCCGGCGGCTACGCCGTCTGTGACTTGGCGGCTGGGCATCGTCGTCCCCCCTGCCATTGCGACACGACCTTCGTCGGCGTGGGGTCGCACGGCCGCTGCACCATTGCCGAAGTCGCGGAGATCGACGCCACCATGTATGCCGATCTCAGCGAGCGGCTCGCGCAGCACTTTCTCAACGATCTGGGCGCGCCTTCGCTGGAGGCCGCACGCGAGGCAGCCAAAGAGGAATGTGCATACACGGCCGATCTTGCCGCCGGCTTTCCCGCCGACGTCTGGATCACGGTAAAGCGGGAACCGACCCCGGAGGGCGTGGGCGAACACTACGCCCTATTCAAACGACTGATGATCGGGGCTCATAAACTGTGATTCCGCGCCGCACCCGATCGCCGATTTGCCAGGGCGGCAATCTGTCTGGCGGGGCTTGAGACCCGGATATTTGCCTGGCCGGAACGACCCGCTTCCTTTGGGACTTGGTTACGGGGGCCCGCTTTCGCTGACGCCTGTTGTAAGTTAGCGGTCACTTTAATGAACACTCGGCCGCGGAAGAGTGCCGCCGTGCAGTGCGGGCAGCGGCTCATTGTGCCAAGGGTGACTGTGACGCCTGGGCAACGCGTACCGGCTTGCGTTTGGACTGATTTACAACCTGCTGCAGGCGCTGCTTCTCACTGATGACCTTAGCCGCGTAGGCGTCCTCTCCGTCATTCACGGCCCCGACGTACATCTGCAGCGCGCCGTTCACGCTGCCGGTGCGGCCCAGGTATTCCTTGAGGATCTGCGATCCGACCAGAATGTTGGTCTGGGGGTCAAATACCGCCTGCTCGCCTCCAAATTCTTCCAGCTTTTCGGGGTGGTACTTGGGAATCACCTGCATCAATCCCTTGGCGCCGGCCACGCTCTCGGCGATCGGGTTGAACCGTGATTCCACCGCGATAATCGCGATGATGAGCAACGGATCGAGTTCCCGCTGATGGCCGGCGGCGTGCGCAAACGTCACCAAATCGAAGGTCACGTCCTGGGATACCCGGTAGCGCTTGGCCAGAAATTCCGCCAGAGCGCGATAGCGTCCTTCGTTCGGGTCTCCCACGGCGCGACGGGCCTCGTCGGCATTGGGATCGGCGTTGACGTCCGCGCCCGCTTTCCCGGCCGGCAGCAACCCGAATGGCAGGAATTGGGCCAGGACCGCGCCGTCAAAAGCGCCGCGATACTGATCGCGCATGATCAATACCAAGGCCGTCAGACTGGCGATCAGAACCAGAAGCGACACCAGATTGCGGATCCACTGCCGGAATCTTCCGACGTGCGGCCCTTGAAACAGGTTGCGGGTCGATTTTGCCAACATGCAAAATCTCCTTTCTTCGTAGTATTACCGGCTGCGCAT
This sequence comes from Betaproteobacteria bacterium, assembly GCA_016202565.1. Lineage (GTDB taxonomy): Bacteria > Pseudomonadota > Gammaproteobacteria > Burkholderiales > SG8-41 > DSOT01. The sequence continues at coordinate 4,744 of JACQOK010000105.1, forward strand.
GCGCTGCCGCTACCGTGTTCCACCTCGCCCAGTAGCCAAAAACCTGATACTGCCACGAAGAGGCCCGAGAACCACTACCGCTTGTGGGCCACAAACTAAGAACGGGCCGATTCTAGTAGCCCGAGGCACCGCTTGCAACCTTCAGAAAACATACAGGCGGCACCCTCGACAGCAGCGATACGAGAAAAATGATGCAGTGCATCAACCATGTATTATGTTGTTTTTACGACACTATGTCAATGGCAACTGCCCCATCCTCCAACCAGTTGATGCGGCGGCGAAAATAAAGCGGAAGACGGCTACTGTCGAAAAATTCGACAGAGGGCGATTACGTGAGTTCAGTGTCGTTGCGGTACAGAATCATTTTATCCAAATGACTCATGGACTTAAGACTTCTAGCGCCGGCACCAGAGATTCCACCGGGTGCGGTTCCAGACCTGGCGCTTCTCCCATTCGCGCAAGGCCTGTTCGTAGCGTTCCAAGGCCTCCCAGTAGCGATCGAAAATGCAGGGATCGCAGCCGCTCTGGCAGCATTCCCCCGGCTCCGGCTCCCGGGGCGGCTCCGGCCTTGGATCGAGTTCGGTGGACTGCGGACCGTCGGGCATTACGGCACCCATTCAACGGGCACGGAATAACCGGGGAAGCGTCGTTTGAATTCTGCCAGCAGTTCATCCGCCTCGACGGACCTGCCCTGCCGCCGCAGCTCGACGATCTTCTCGCCCCACTTCTCCGGGGGCTGATTTTCGTATTCGCTGACGAGTACCGACGGCGCAGACCCGGCGGGCGGGGTCGATCCCGTAAGGGGGGCGGCTGCTTGCGGAGCCGGGCGGCTACGGAGGGCACGCGTTGCTTCCGGGGTGCCTTTTTCCTTGACTCCGGCTGTCGCAGGTTCGGACGGTCGAGAGTCACCTGATCGTTGCACCGCCTCCTCTCCTTTTGCGGTTTCCGAGACCACCGCGTCGCGCCGCTCACGCGCCTCCTCGCGCGCGGGTGGCGTATTCGGCCGCGACTGCGGCGCACGCATCGCCGCCGAAGGCGGGGTGCCGCCCTCCCGCCGCGGCAAGGGCGCGGGCTCGACCTGACGCTCCTCGCCTGAAGCCGTGAGCGGCGGCGCTGCGACAAAGGGCTGGAGCCTTCCGGCCGAATCAGACGCCTCGTCTTGCGTTCTGCCCGCCATGGGTTGCGAGTCACTTTGCAGCCGCGCCACCAGCGGCTCGCCGTCCTTCTCCATCATCAGCGTCACCACACTCACGCTCAACACCACCACCGCCGCGATCGACACC
>JACQOK010000106.1 GCA_016202565.1 Betaproteobacteria bacterium
AAGCAGCGCGGCATCTCGGTGGCGAGTTCGGTGATGCAGATGGAGTACCGCAACTGCGTCATCAACCTGCTCGATACGCCGGGCCACCGCGACTTCTCCGAGGACACCTACCGCGTGCTGACCGCGGTGGACGCCGCGCTCATGGTGATCGACGCCGCCAACGGCATCGAGCCGCAGACTCTGCGCCTGCTGCAGGTGTGCCGCGCGCAGGCGACGCCGGTCCTCTCCTTCGTCAACAAGATGGACCGCGAGGTACGCGCGCCGCTCGACCTCGTGGACGAGATCGAGCGTGTGCTCGGGATGCCGGTGGTGCCATGCACCTGGCCGGTCGGCATGGGCAAGGCGTTCAAGGGCGTGTTCGATCTGCGCGCGGACGCGATGCGGATATTCCGGCCCGGTGCGGACCGGGTGGCGAACGACGGCGAAATCATCGCCGGCCTCGACCATCCCGAGTGTGGCGCGCGTTTCGGCGACACCTTCGCCCATGCCCGCCAGGAAATGGAACTGGTGCGCGGCGTCTCACCCGTCTACGACCGCGAGGCCTTTCTCGAAGGGCGGCAGACGCCGCTTTTCTTCGGTTCGGCGATCAACAACTTCGGCGTGAAAGAGGTGCTCGATGCGCTGGTGGAATTCGCCTCGCCGCCGCGGCCGCGGCGGGCGCTGCAGCGCGCGGTCGATCCGGTCGAGCCGAAATTCAGCGGCGTCGTATTCAAGATCCAAGCCAACATGGACCCCGGACACCGTGACCGCGTCGCGTTCATCCGCGTGTGCTCGGGCCATTTCGAGCGCGGCATGCGGCTCAGGAACTGTCGCACCGGCAAGGACTTCCGTCCCAACAACGTGGTGTCGTTTCTCTCGCAGCGCCGTGACATCGTGGAGGACGCGTACGCCGGCGACATCATCGGCATTCCCAACCATGGCGTGCTGCAGTTGGGCGACACGCTGACCGAGGGCGAGGATCTGCAATTCACCGGGCTGCCGTTCTTCGCGCCAGAGCTGTTCCAGACGGTGGAGATCGCCGACCCGCTGCGCAGCAAGCAACTGCGGACCGGCATCGCCCAGCTCGGCGAGGAAGGCGCGATCCAGGTGTTCCGGCCGGTCGCCGGCGGCGCGCTGCTGCTGGGCGCGGTCGGCCACCTCCAGTTCGAGGTGGTCGCGCACCGCCTGCGCCATGAGTACGGATGCGCGGCGCGGCTCGCGCCCGCGCGCTATACGGCGGCGCGCTGGGTGACCGCGGAAGACCCGCAGGAGATGAAGCGATTCATCGACGACAACGCGCATCGCATTGCGCACGATGCGGTGGAGGCGCCGGCTTTCCTCGCCGCGTACGACGCCGAGATCAAGGCCGCGCTCGAACTTTGGCCCCACATCCGCTTCCACGCGCTGCGCGAGCACGCCGGACTCGTGTTCCAGTCGAACCCCGTCGCGTAATCGCAGATACAATAGCTCGCGAACCCACCGCGACGGAAACTCTCATGCCACCCGTACTCTCCCTGCTCGAAACCCGGGTGCTGGGCGTGCTCGCCGAAAAGGAGCGCACCGTGCCCGATACCTACCCGTTGAGCCTGAATGCGCTCATCGCCGGCTGCAATCAGAAGACGAGCCGCGACCCGGTCATCAATGCCACGGAAACGGAGGTCCAGGCCGCAATCGACAGTCTCAAGGCGATGACGCTGGTGATCGAGTCGAGCGGCGGACGGGTCCCGCGTTACAGCCACAACATTGAACGCGTGCTCCAAGTGCCGAAACAATCCGGCGCGCTATTGACGATGCTGATGCTACGGGGGCCGCAGACCGCCGGCGAACTGCGGATCAACTGCGACCGACTGCACAATTTCGCGGATATTTCCGCGGTGGAGGCGTTTCTGCGCGAGCTTGCGGAACGGCCGGCGGGCGCGCTCGTCGTCGAATTGCCGCGGCAACCCGGGGCGCGCGAGAACCGCTGGATGCATCTGCTATCCGGCCCGCCGGCGGCGCAGGACGCCGCGGCGAATGCGTCAGCGTCTGTCAGCGAGCCGGGCAGCGTCGCGGTTTCCGAACTCGCCGCCGTGAAGTCGAATATGGCAAGGCTTCAAGCTGAAGTGAGCGAACTGAAAGCGCTTCTTGCCAAGGTCTGCTCGGAACTGGGGATACGGAGCTGACGAACGCGGGCAGAAGGCGGCGCAATGACGGGGCTGGACGGTTTGAGGCAGAATCAGCAAGAATGCGACTCCGGCCCGAATTTCCGGTTCGAGTTTCTGATTCCCGGCCGTTTGCGAGGGCAAAAATGAAGAACCGCCTGCTTGTTGCCACCTCCTGTTTCGCCGCCGCCCTGCTTGCGATTCCGATCGGCGCGGCGCTCGCCCAAGCGTATCCGGTCAGGGCGGTTCGAATGGTGGTGCCGTTTCCCGCCGGGGGCGCGACCGACATCGTGGGGCGCCTGGTCGCGCAGAAACTCTCCGAAGCGTGGGGCCAGCAGGTCATCGTGGACAATCGCGGCGGCGCGGGCGGCACGATCGGCTCCGACATGGTGGCGAAATCCGCGCCCGACGGCTACACCATCCTGGTCGCGACCAGCAGCACGCACGCCATCGCGCCCAGCCTTTACAGCAAGCTCACCTACGACCCGGTGCGCGATTTTACGCCGGTGACCTTGCTTGCCAGCGCCACGATATTGCTCGCGGTGCATCCGTCGGTACCGGCAAAAAACGTGCGCGAGCTGATCGCGCTCGGGAAGCGGCAGCCGCGCGCGTTGAGCTTCGCCTCCTCCGGCAATGGCGGCATCTCGCACCTGATCGGCGAGCAGTGCAAGTCCATGGGCGGCATCGAGATGCTGCACGTGCCGTACAAGGGCGACACCCCGGCGCTGGTCGATCTCGTGAGTGGCCAGGTGAGCCTCATGTTCGGCACGGCGGTATCGTTTCTGCCGTACGTGAAATCGGGAAGACTCAACGCGCTGGCGGTCACGAACCCGAAGCGCTCACCGATCGTACCCGATGTGCCCACCGTCGCCGAGTCGGGACTGCCCGGCTTCGAGGCGCTGCAATGGTTCGGCATCTTCGCGCCGGCCGGCACCTCGAAGGACGTCATTGCCCGGCAGAACGGCGAAATCGTGAAGATCCTGCGGCTGCCGGACGTGCGCGAGCGCTTGTCGAGCCTCGGCGCCGACGTGGTCGGCAACACGCCGGAGCAGTTCGCGGCGTTCCAGAAGGCGGACGCCGCCAAGTGGGCCAGGATCGTAAAGCAATCCGGAGCGAAGATCGACTAGGCCGGTGTGACCCGCGGCCCCGACGCAGCACTCATGCGAACGATCCTCACCCACGCCACGCTGATCGATTGCGTACAGCCGCGGCCGATCGCAAATGCAGCCGTCGTCGTCGAGAACGGACGCATCGCGGAGATCCTGACGGGCGGATGTACACCTGCGGCGGGCGAAGCCAGCGTCGTCGATCTCGGCGGCGCGTACCTGATGCCGGGCCTGTGGGATGTTCATGTTCATCCCGACTACCTCTCGCTCGCCGAGATGCCGCTCGCCGACCAGGTGGCGCTGTTCGGCCACCGCCTGATGGCGGCGCTCACCGAGTCGGGCATCGTCGGCTTCCGCTGCGCCGGCACGCACCACTACATGGACGTCGCCTGGAAGCGCGCGTTCGACGCCGGGCAGTACGTCGGTCCGCGCGTCTACGCATGCGGTCATTTCCTGACCACGACCGGCGGCCACTTTCTCACCACCGGCCATGCACTGGAGTGCGACGGTCCGTACGGTTTCGTCAGAGCGATCCGCGAGCAGATGAAAAACGGCGTCGATCACATCAAGCTCAATCTCTCGGGCGGCATCATGGGGGCGGCATGGGACCGGCACTGGCATTCGTTCCTGCTCGAGGACGAGTTGAAGGCGGCGTTCGCGATCTGCCGCCAGCGCGAATTCAAGGTGATGGCGCACGCGACCAACCCCGATGCCGTGAAGAACGCGATCCGCCTGGGCGCGCACAGCATCGAGCACGGCTACATCATGGACGACGAGTGCATCGAGCTCATGCTCGAGCACGACGTGTGGTACGTGCCGACGCTCGCCATCAGCCACCTGACGCCGAGCCAGGCCGACAACGAATGGGAGCGCGCCTACGTGCAGCAGCGCAATCTGCCGCACTCTCTTTGCTGTCGTGCGGATGCCGCGCACGACGTGCACGCCGGATGGTTTCGCAGAGCGCTTGACGCCGGCGTGAAGATGGCGCTCGGCTCCGACATCCGGCCGCTCAAGGACGCGGCGCTGCTCGAGATGGGACTGTGGGTCAAGGATGGCGCAACGCCCTGGCAGACGCTGCTGGCGGCGACGAAAAACGCCGCGGCGGTGTGCGGTGCGACCGCCGATCTCGGCACGGTCGAGGCCGGCAAGCTTGCGGATTTGATCGTCGTGGCGGCGAATCCGCTGGAGGACATCAACAACGTGCGCCGCCTCCTGCTCGTGCTAAAGGAAGGGCGCATCGTCTCGGACAGGCGTAAGAGTGCCTAACATAATGAAGCGCGTGTGCGTTGCGAGCCAGAATCGGAGATGACGCGAAGGGTGGCGCAGCGAGTTCGTTGCGAGGGTCCGGTTTGCCGTATCGAGAAAATCAATCCGAGCGGTCGGTCCCTTTGTCGCCGGCGAGCTCACGCGGGCGGAGCAGCCAAAACGCGGTGAGCGCGAGCAGCATCAGCATCGCCACCGCCAGGAACGCGGCGCTCCAGGACCCGCGCGACATGCCGCCGCCGGCATCGAGGATGACGCCGATCATCAGCGGCCCGACGAAACCGCCCGAGTAGCCCAGCATCGAGTGGACCGCCAGCGTCGCGCCGCGGCGCGCAGGCTCGGCGGTTCCCG